>NZ_JAUBUY010000017.1:0-134863 GCF_036705565.1 Microcoleus sp. AT8-B5 | reverse complement strand
GATTTCTCGCCAGAAACCGGTTTTATTCAAGAAACCCGGTTTCTCTGTACTTCACTTACCTGGAAAGTGCTGTAAATGCCGATCGCCCGTTAGCGAAGCCCTCGAAGAGGATCGCCCTTACAGGTGAATTTTGGCATCAACTTGAGGCAATCCCATGCTGTAGTTGACAGCGCGGCTGTTGAGATTGTAGCTGATTTGACCTTTTTGTAAGAGCGATCGTACCAAGTGTTCCAACTCCGAACCGATGCGGCGGAGGTTGTACTCGGTCAAGTCTTCGCCCTCGTAAGCGTCTACGAGTTGGTCAAATTTGGCATATACCTCTTTGACTGACTCGTCATTCCAGTTAAGTTCGTTATCTGGGTCAATGTCGAGGGTCAAAAGGTCGTTGCTGGGTACGAGTTCGTTATCTTCGAGGATGGCGGTGTATATGCGAATATGGCGGGTTGTTGACTTAAGCTGCATGACTTCTTATGTGTAAAGATTTTTTGCTGAATTAATTGTAATGGCACAGAGATGCGCGGGGAGGGTTGGCGATCGTCAATTTCTCGGAATCCCGAAATTTTTTAGTTGTTCGGCAGTCCAATTTTTGTAATATTCAGTTTTCTCTAAAGCATCGGAAGCTGGCTTCAGCTTAGAATTTACTTGAACAGTGAAGCCCGGATACGGCATCCTCCTAGTATGAAGCCCGTCAATATTAAAATCTTCTTCGGGATGGATGTGAAAAGCCAGCAAGCCCAATTCTGAAATCTGATTATTCAATTTGTCTATCAATTCTTTAGTTTCGGGCGCACTAATTGCAGTTTTTTCGGGATTAATTACTACCATGATTTCAAATTCAGAATTGTAAAATTCATAAATTGATTTCATTATGGCAGAATCGCGATCGAACTCAGTCATGGCTGAAAACCGCTCGATTTTGAATAAAATTTGATTAGCCAAGCGTGCTTTTTTAGCGAAAGGACAAATTGGTAAATCGCTGAAAATTGGATGCGGTAACTCGACAAACTCGGTCATCCATCGGAGGGTAGATTCTATAATTTCCGTGTCAGATTCATTCATCGACAATCTATGTATTTGATCTTTCACACTCATCATACTCTATTTGTATGGAGGGCGATGCACACCTTTGGTGTCAATTTAACACTATTTCCCTCAGTCCGGCAGGGAATTTATTCCCTGCCTCATAGCAAAAGTCCTCGGTCGAGGACTGAAGAACTCATTAGTCCTCTTCAGAGGACTTAAGCTATTAGCCAGGGAATTCATTCCCTGGCGGACTTTCGGTTCAACTCACACCAATACATTGCCCACCTTGCTGTTTACTATTGGCGATCGAATTTATTTGTGAATTGTGCCGTCTGGCATAATTGCACCTGTGAGTGTTGCCTTGTCCAGATTTGCTCCAAGCAGTTTAGCTTCCTTGAGGTTAGTTTTCTCTAAGTTTGCATAGCTCAAATTTGCCCCACACAAGTTTGCAGAATTTAAGTCTGCTTCACTTAAGTTTGCTCGGTGTAGGTTAACCCCAGACAGATTAAAGCCACTCAAGTTTTGCCCGCTCAGATTGACGCTCTGTAAGTTTACCCCAATCAAATTTACCCCTGTGAGGTTAGCACCATCCAAGTTAGCGCCTAAACAGTTTGCCCCACTCAAACTTGCTCCACTTAAGTTAATCCCAATCAACTTGGCATAACTTAGATTTGTACCTGTCAAATTTACCCCACTCAAATTCATGCCACTAAGGTTCACTCCTTGAAGGTTTACCCCAGTCAAACTTACCCCTGTTAAGTTAACACCACTAAGGTTTGCACCACTAAGGTTAACTTTAGTTACCTTCGATTGACTTAAATCGGCTCCTGTTAAGTTAGCGCCACCTAGACTTGCCTGAGTTAAGTTAGCTCTACTGAAGTTTGCTGTAGTCAGGTTGGCGCTATCTAACTTTGCTTCGCTTAAGTTGGCTTGACTAAAATTTGCCTGAATTAGTCTTGCGGAATACAATATTACCTTGGTTAAGTTAGCGCCACTTAAATTAACTTCAATCAAATCAGCATTTTGCAAATTTGTTGAGTTCAAATTTGCACATTGCAAGTTAGCTCCAATCAAATTTACGCCAGTCAATTTGGCATTTGCTAGATTGGCACTGCTCAGGTTTGCTTGACTTAAACTGACATTAGAGTCGAGAGTTTTGCCACTTAGATCCACTCCCGCTAGGTTAATCCCTGTAAAGTCGCGTTCTCCGTCTTTATACCGTTTCCAAAATTCCTCAGCAGTAACAGCAGATTCTTGACTTTTTTGACTAGAATCATCAGTTATTTTGTCAGCATCAGATTCCACAGTATCCGCATTCACAGAAGTAGCAACTGGCTGTTCTACTGCTGCGCTAGATACTGGAATCGGTGTCTCCTCGATCGCCTCTTCGCGCAATAACCGATCCACCCGATCGCTAAACCGCCTCACAACCTCAGCATCATCAACCTTCTCACCAGCATTCGAGCTTTTCTCAACCGCATTCTCAACATAATACTTATCTACAAAACTTTGCAACCCAGCATTATATCCCTGTCCTACCGCCTGAAACCTCCATTCGCCATTCTTCTTATACAACCGTCCAAATTCTAAAGCCGTTTCTTGGGAAAATATCTGATTTAAATTGTACCGAACCAACTCGCCAAGATTCTCTGAATTGTAAAGCCTGATAAAAGCATTTGTAACTTGACTAAAACTTTGATTCTTTTCCTGTCCCTCGTGAAGAGTCACAACAAACACAATTTCCTGAATAGCCGAATTGATTTTACTCAAATCCACATAAACCGTCTCATCATCTCCGTCTATTTGTCCATTCCTGTTGTCTCCCGAATGCCGCACCGCACCGTCCGGCGATGTCAGATTGTTGTAAAACACAAAATACTTTTCATCAGGAATCCGACCGTCCGCCGCTAACATAAAAACAGATGCGTCAATGTCGCAGTTTTGTGCTGTCTGGCTGACTTGCCAACCCAGGGCGATCGCAATTTTACTGAAATTAGGAGTTTCTTTAGAAAGATTGAACCTTTCACCCTTCGTTAATTCGATACTCATATGCGATAATTCCCTTACCTCATAAATGGTATTAATTATCTCATCTATGTTAACCCGATCGCAAATTGGATTTTATCTCGAAGACATCGAAACCCCAATTGGCAGAACCGTCAATTTAACTCTTACCGGACTAATTCTCCTATCTTCGACCAGCTTCATCGCCGAAACTTACCCGATTTCGGAAACTGTCAGAATTAATTTGCAAACTCTCGATACAGCGCTTTTAGTTGTTTTTGTGTTTGAGTATTTATTGCGACTATGGTGTGCCGAAAATCGAGTTAAATTTATTTTTAGTTTTTTTTCAATTATTGATTTGCTGGCAATATTACCATTTTTACTGGGATTTGTCAACGTCAGTTTTATCCGAATTTTTCGCTGGTTTAGAATTCTCCGACTCATCCGCTTTCTGGAATTAAAAATTTCTATTTTCCGCATCAGCAGCGAAGATGGCGTGATTTTTGCTCGGATTTTGTTTACTTTGCTGGCAATAATTTTTGTTTATTCTGGTTTAATTTATCAAGTCGAACATCCGGCAAATCCCGAAAGCTTTGCAACTTTTTTGGATGCTGTTTATTTCTCGGTTGTCACCATGACGACTGTGGGATTTGGCGATGTTACGCCGATTTCGGAATCCGGCCGTTTTCTAACTATTTTGATGATTCTGACGGGAATTGCTCTAATTCCTTGGCAATTGGGAGATTTGATTAAACACTTAGTTAAAAGTGCTAATCACGGAGAAGCTGTTTGTAAAAGTTGCGGTTGGTCTGTACACGATGCTAATGCTAGATTTTGTAAAATGTGCGGCAGTCAATTAGAGAATGGTTGACTGTTGACTGTTGACTGTTGACTGTTGACTACTGCCTCACCCTAGATAATTCATCCGTGTATCCGTGTCAAAATCCGTGTAGTGCTTTCCTTCTTTAAGCTAACGGTAACAAAATTTCAAATTCAGTGCCTCTGCCTAACTCCGATCGCATTCTGAATGCACCGCCGTGTTTGCCCGTCACTATTTGATAGCTAACCGCTAAACTGGTTTCTTTGAGGGCGCGTTTTTCCGTAGAGAATGATTCTATGATTTTTTTGTACTTGCTAGGTGACATTCCTGGCCCGTTATCTGCTATGCAAATCGAAACCCAGCGAACATGAAGTTTATCTAAATCCGGCGCAGGTTCGGGACAGCAGACTTGAGTTGTGATTTCAATTTTAGGCTGGCGATCGGCGTCTCTGAGTCCTCCACCTTTGAACTCTTTTGCCAATTCTTGACCGACTGCTTCATTAATTAATGTATGAATAGCATTTGTCAAGATATTCATAAATACTTGGTTTAGCTGTCCTGCATAGCACGGCACTGGTGGCAGGTAGCCGTAGTTTTTCACTACTTGGATTTCCCTAGTCAAACGACTTTTGAGCAGCAAAAGTATGCTGTCTATGTTGGCGTGCAAGTCGGTGGGTTTGGGATAAATATCGTCGATGTGGCAGAAGTTCTGCAAACTGGTTGCTAACTTGCTCAAACGTTCTGCGCCTGATTTGATGCTGGCAACAGTTCGGAGAAAATCGTTTTGCAAAAAGTCATAGTCTATCTCTTCTTTGAGCCGTGCTATTTCCGGCGGGGGTTCGGTACAGTGCGCGTCGTAAGCTGAGAGCAATTCCATCAAGTTTTTGCTGTAGTCGGTGACGTAGGTTAAATTCCCCCAGATAAAGCCTACCGGATCTAAAATTTCGTGGGCTACTCCGTTGACTAAACGCCCTAAACTAGCCATTTTTTCGCTTTGAATCATTTGAGTTTGGGCTCTTTCGTAGCGGACTTGAGTTTCTATGCCGCGAATTTGCCAGTACGCGATGTTTAGTGCGTTAGGGTCTAAGAGGCGGTAAGATTGGGAGTCTATTTGGACGACGATCGGTTCTGCCTGCAATTCGGGCGATCGACGCAGAGCTTGTGGGGCTGCTGCCAAAATGGTTGTACTCTCTGCGAGCAATAATATTTCGAGGCGAGCGTAACTGTAGAGAACTTTCAGCGGCAGGTGCAAAAATAGCTCTGGGCCTTGGGGTTTGAGCAAATATTCCAGCAGTTGCCTGCGGGATATCATGCCAGCAAACTCTTCTGCTTCCATCAACACGACTCCCGGCACTAGGGGATGCTGTTCAAACATTTCGGCAACTGCCACGGCTAAGCAGCTCGATTTAACCTGAAAGTCATACAGGGGCAAATCCCAGAGTGTAGACTCTAGGGAAAGGTCTTGATGGCTGCCTTCGGAGAGTGAAGGGCCAAGGAGTTTGGAACTGAATTTATTTGCCACTGGAACTTTTAGTTGCCGAAACGCTGGGAAATTGAAATGAGAACCTACTACTAAGCTACCCTATCATTTCACTTTTCTGAGCGAACAACCCAGAATATTCTGGAGTTGATCATGTTGTGCCAACTATAGGCAGGAGAATTTCAAATTCAGTATTCTTTCCTGGTTGCGATCGCAATTTGAGTTGGCCCCCGTGCTTTTCTGTGACGATTTGATGGCAGATAGCCAGCCCCATACCGCTGCCTTTGCCTGCTGGTTTAGTGGTAAAAAAGGTGTCAAATATCTGCTGGTGATTTTCTGGGGCAATGCCGGGCCCGTTATCGGCAATGCAAATTGCCACCCGCTTGCCGAGTTCGGTTTCTATAACTTTAGTGGTAATTTCGATTTGGGGCTGCCAGTTGTCCCCGCACGGGGTGTGTATTTCTCGATCTGCTGCGTACTCTGTCAGGGCGTCTAGAGCATTAACTAACAAATTCAAAAACACCTGACTCAACTGTCCGGAGTAGCCGCTAACTAGCGGCAGTTCGCCGTAATTTTTAACCACTTCTATGCTGTTTTTAAAGCGGTTTTTCAAAATTAACAGCGTCATCTCCACGCATTCGTGAATGTCTGTCTCGGCTGGTTTTGTCTCGTCCATGTGAGAGAAGTGGTGCAGCCCGTTAACTATTTTTAGCAATTGCGAGGCTCCCAACTCCATCCCTTCTAAGGTAATCGGCAAATCTTCTTGTAAAAAATCAAATTCAATTTCCTTTTTAAGGGCATCAATTCGGGGACAGGGTGCCGAATATTCTTCTTCATAAACCGACATTAGCTGTAGCAAGTTTTCAAAATAGGACAGCAGAAAAGTTAAATTTCCCCAAATACAGTTCAGCGGATTTCTGATTTCGTGGGCGACTTCTGCTACAATCCTGCCCAAACTCGCCATTTTTTCTGTTTGGATGAGTTTGGCTTGGGTTTGTTTGTGGAGTAACTTATTTGTTAATTGGTGAATTCTTGATTGAGCGACCATTAATTGGTGTACGTCTAACAGCTTGTAGGTCTGGGGGGCTATTTCCACTACTACGGGTTCGTAAACTAATTCTGCTGACCTGTAAAGAGATTCCTGAGCCGCTTCTACTATTAATTTACTGCCTGGAACCACCAGCAAATCTTGTTTGGAAAACCTGTACAATACCTCTATCGGTCGCTTGAAAAACATTTCTAATCCGTAGCGACGGTTAATTTTTTCAAAAAATTGACGCCTGGATATTATGCCTACAAAATTACCCCGATCGGTCAAAATGACGCCGGGAAGCATGGAATTTTGTTCAAAAGCCTGGGCTACTTCTTTTGCCTGTTGAGTTAATTCAATTTGGCAGTTGTAAAGTGGCAGGTCTAGGAGAGTTGATTCTAAGGAGATGTTCCAAGTACAAATTTCAGGTATATGCAACACTGATAACTCCGAGCTAGTCTCACGCACAGCAAACATAGATGAAACCCCTGTTAAAAATTGTATTCATGAACAACTTAAGTTGCTATTAATTCATAACGGGTAATTGGTAGCGGGTAGTTGCTAATTTGTCAAATTACAACAGCACCCGATGGGAAAACCCGATCGCAGTAGCATTATCTGCTAAAGATTTTGTTTCTAAGTCAATATTAAACGATCGAAGCTTTTGTGGAACTTACGGAGTAGGCGCTTTAAACTTTTTACCATGATATACCTGCGATCGGGTGTTTTCGGAAAATTTTTAATATTTATAACTAATTATTGTGATAAATTATACCATTTTTCCAGTTATCGAAGGGAATTGGAGAACCGCGAGCGGGTTATCAGTGAATATACGGGCATCCTTCAAGGGTTCGAGGGCCCGGATTAGCCATCGTCCAAGGGGCTTGAGGCTGCAACTGTCCAGACTGGGGCCCAGGCCAAAGGAAGTTCGGCAACGGATTCGCTTTCTTCGGATGTAACTGAGATGTTGCACCATTCTCAACAAGCTTTTTATGAACAGGCTTTTCGGCCTGTTCCACAAGAAAATTCACTCTTTGACAGAACAGGCCCGAAAGCCTGTTAAGCGAGAATGGTGCAAGATGTGAGATGTAACTGAATGTAACGGATAGAAGGCTTTAGTTATCTAGGAGAGAAGGAAGAAGCAATGTTCCGCAAGGGTTTGTGGAATTAAGAACATCCTAACCGTATTGGCTGTTGCTATTCCACTCAAAAGAAATGCAACTTTAGGCAACTTCCGAACCTCGACAGTCATCAGTTTTTTGCAATCTGCAATCTCCAATCAGCAATCTCCAATTCTCTTAGGGTTCCACCTCCGGCCAGAGGCGTTCTAGCTGATACCGCCAAGCGGCAAGAGTGTTTTCGCGAGACTCTCGGCCTAGTTCCATTTCACCCATCAATCCCTCTGCGTAAAAACGGTCTAAAGTCTGAAGGGTAGTTTCCACAGACTGTCCCTGCATCTTCGCAGCTTTGATGATTTGACGGATGCGGCTTTCTATCAAACCGTCGAAAAAGTCAGACAAACCTCTCTCTTGCAAAGCCAGCAGTCTGGCGACGGCGGCTGAGAAATCGGAGGCTGCGAGTGTGGCCGGGCTGTGCTGAAATACTCCCCACAAAACGTTTTGATGTAAGGCGTAGCGAGTTTCGAGGGTGGTGTCAAAGTTAGCTTCTAGCAGTTTATCAAGAAATGGTTGAGCTTCCTGGGCATCGGCGATCGGCAGCAAAATCCGCAGCCAACTCCCGTCTTCTGAAAGGAGGACTAACAGGCGAAAATTGGGGGTTTCTACTTGCCAAGAAGTGGCAGCAGGCATCTCAACACTCTCACCAAATAAGTCTTTAAGGGTATTGCTAATTTCTTCGGGAGTCATAATGATTTTAGATTTTAGATTTTAGATTTTAGGTGTCAAAATTTGTCGTATTTACCAGTATCGCATAGTATCAACTCCATCTCTAATCTCTAATCTCAAATGGATTTAGTAAAAGTAGGATGTATACCGAGCACATTTCAACGCTTGGTGTTTAGGCGTGCACCTTACCCTATCGATATTTACCAATATCGGTCAATCTAAAATCTAAAATCTAAAATCTAAAATTGGTTTATGGTAGCCAGCGGGGGTGATAGCCGGCAAAGGGAAGTTCTTCTGGCTGTAGTTTGGCGGGAGAACCGTCTGCGGGTATTTCTACTAAGGGTAGCAGCCAGAGGCGGCTGGTGGCGATCGACTGTCCACTATCGTTGCGGGGACTGTCTGCTGCTGAGGGAGTTGCTGCTGTGACTGATTGGTCGAAAATTAATGCCAGTCCGTCGGGAGATAAACTGATTTGGGTATCTAATTGGTTGGGCAAAATCAGCAGCGGTTTGATGGTTCCTACCAAACGAGTACCCTCTTTTTTGAGGTCGATGGTGGCGATGAAAGGCTGTTCTTTGTAGCTTTCTGTTTTGAGGCGTTGGGCTAACAAACAGTAGAGACGCTGAACTTGGTTGTCTTCGTTTTTGCGGGGATCGAAATAAACAGCCATAATGCTGCCGGGAATACGCAATATTTCTTGTTCTACACCTTGGTTATCTAAGATGAAAAGCGATCGAGTAAAATCGCTGTTGTATTTAACATAGGCGGCGGCCGAGTTGTCGCGGGCCATCCCCAATACTTGTTCGTATTTTGGCAAAAATTCGACTGGATCTGCTTCGGGTTTGAGGGGGACGATCGCTAATCCTTGTTTTTGAGATATTACCATCGATATGCTATCGGGGCGAATCATAAAATCTCCGCCTTGTTCATTTTCCAATGGTCTGGGCGGCACTTTTTCTTCCACAATCCAAGGACTGAAATCGCCGGGATTGCGGCGGTTGACGCGCTGGACAACTATGATTTTTCCGTCGGCTGAGAGGTCGAATTTGAGGTTTTGGTAATCTTTGGAGTCTAAGATTTTGTCGATTCTACCGGCTGGGTATTTTGGTTGATTTCCTGAGCCTGATTGGGGGTTGAGGCCGGTGGTGACTGTGAAGAGTTCTTGATTGAGGGTGCCGCGAGTACGGGCGATAGATCGATCTGTGGCGGAGAATAAAATGCGATCGCTGTCGGGATATGGTTTAAAATCGGTGACAACTAAATCTTTGGGAGTCAGCGGTATTGGTTTCGAGTCGCTGCTGGTGAGATTGACTAGCATTAATCTGCTTTCTGTTTCGCCTTGGACACCGATGTAAGCAAAAGCTCGATCGCGGCTGCGAAAGGAACTGCTAAACGGTTGCATTAGCGTTCCTTTATTTTGGTTTTTTTCTCCGAAATACTTGTCGGTTGCTCCGGCGAGTTTTAATGTGTAGGTAACGCCGTAGGGTGCTGGATCTTTGAGGGTGTAAGCCATGCGCCTTCCAGCCCAACTAAATTTACCGGGGAGGGGGGGTTCTAGCTTTAAGTTTTCCTCGACGGTGGGCTGGTTCATCGGCCGAAAGAATGTGAGGATAAAGCCGGTATCTTCGGCGCCGATTTGTTTGTTTTCCCAGGTAAATTCTCGCACTCTGGGTGCTGTGCGATCGCCGCTCAGCAGCAGCAGCCCGATTAAGAAGCTCAGCACTAGCATGAGGATGATGGCCGTGCGGTCGATCGGCTGTTTGAATGGCCCAATAGCGAAGGGTGAAGGATTAATTTTTTTCTTAAAAATACTCACCAATCTTTCTCTCCTACTTTCTGCTGAAAATTAACTACCAAATTTTCCCTATTAAATTTTACACTTATGGGCCCATTCCTAACACTCACCCAGCCATTTTTTTACCACAGTAAATGGCTGCAACGAGTTAGTTCCCGTAACAAACCTAGTTTTTGAAACTTGTGGTGCCTCCAGGACTGAATGAAACTTAAGATATTAATTAGGTGGGACACGCTGCAGTTTCAACAGGTTTGTTTACTGAAACAGTTGATTGATGGGGATTAAATCCATCGGTGATATTTTATCTATCGGCAGATCCAAACCAAAAGCCACTCTACATGAAATTAGAGTTGCCAGCACCCCTAAAAACAGTGCTGTTAATTGAATATCCTGCCAAAAACAAGTTAGTCCTTCTTTCCACAAACCGTAGTTAGTTACTGCGTAGGTAGGAAGGTCGCCTAGAGCTACAGCAATCACGGCACCTAAATTACCTTTTAAGTGATATCCCAGCGGTATACTTATACATAGATTCACAAAAGTCAGCAGATTTCCCATAGCTTGGTACTGAGACTTTCCTACGGCTAACAGACAAGAACCCATCAGATTGTAGAGGGTGGTGTGCCAGATACCTAAAGCCAAGATAGGCATCATCCAAGATGCCGCCTCATACTCTTTCCGATACAGTGTTAAAATTAACTGATCTCCGAAGCTCACAAAAATTGCTAAACCTACGGCTAATGGTATTAGAATTAACTTGCGGTTCTTAAGTATCTTCGCGCGCAACTCCTCCCGCGGCAACTCTGCCAGCATAGAAATCGAGGGAAAAATGACCCGGCCGCTAATGGCGATGATGACTTGGCGCGGCATATCGCCGAGAGTAAAAGCGATGCCGTAAATGCCCAAGGTTGTTAAAGTAAATATTTTCCCCAGGATGAGTCTATCGGCTTGAGAACACAAGAAATACAAAGCCGTAGACAGAAATATCCATTTCCCATAAGAAAATATTTCTTTAACTGCTTCTTTATCCCAAGCAAAGCGGTTTGACTTGCCGGGAATCAAAAAATGGCTCCATACTAACTCTATTAAAGCTCCACTCAAGCCGCCTGCAACGATCGCCCAGACGCTGCGATCGAACCAGGCCCAGACAATCATTACTGTAGTAGAAAAAATCTGTTGGCCCAACTCAAAAATTACTACTTTCTTCACTGCCATTTTGCGTTCTAGGCTGGATGTGGCAGTGGATTTAAAGCCTCCTATTAAGGAATTTATACCTATTACTGGAATCAACCACTCCAGACGGGTATCTCCATAAAAACTCGCAACAGGCTGGGTAATTATAATCAAACAAATCCAAACGAAAAAGCTGCGAATGACTTGCAGTGTCCAAGCGGTGTTGAGAAATTGAGGATCTTCCCCGCGCTTATTCTGGATGATGCTTGGGCCTAGACCTATGTCTGAAAATAAGTTGATCCCTATGATGAAAACGTAGGTTAGACCTACGAGACCAAATAGTTCGGGTAAAAGCAGACGCGTCAGGATTAAGTTACTGCCAAATCGGATAATTTGACTGCTTGCATAACTGGCGATCGTCCAGGCCGCACCTTTGATAGCTAATTTTTTTTCTGCTGACATATACTCAGAATTTATTTACTAATGACGAGTGTAGTTGCTGAATTTACTTTTGGCAACTACTACAGGATGCTTTTGCAAGTTTGATCGCTGACTGTACAGTATCTTAATTTGTATACGCAGGACGGTTCTGGACTGTCGATCTCGCAATCAAGGTAAAATTTAATCTGATACTTATTCCACATCTAATAATCATAAGGGTTTTTTGGTTCAGGAATTGGTTTGAGGGAGGATGCTTGAATGGTTAATTTGCGCTTGCCTTGCAGTTCTTCTACGATCGTTTCTCCTTCTATTTCTAGCCAACTGTCTGGGGCAAAGGCGGCGCGGCTTTGACCGATCGGTAGTTTTACAGGCAACCCGATCGGATAGGCGTCTGCCGCGCAGCAGGTAATGATAAAACGCCCGAGCCACATATATTGTTCGGCTATGTTGGGGGGGTGAATTACAAATCCTTGAACTTTGACTTTTTGACCTCTGTATGTATCCGGTTCGGGGTTGAAATTTAACAGCCGCACCCATTCGACGAGCGATCGATTTTCTGGTTTGGTAGTATTGCGAAATTCTTGGGGTTGCAGTCTGGTGATGGGCAGGGCTTCGGTGAGGCCCCGTTCTAAAGCTGTCTGGCTGGTAAATGTGCGTGGCGTTATTAGTAAACCTATTAATGCGACGCTCAACATTAAGGTGCTGCCGATACTGGGGGGAAACAAAGTAACGTGTTCAACTTCTGTGATTCTGAGAGAGTTATTTGCTGTTGATGTCCGCGATTGCTTTGTGGTGCGATCGAGTTTTAAGAGTTCCCAAGTTTTTAAACCGCCAATAACTATTAAGCCGATTCCTCCTGCTAGAGTCAAGCCAAAGTAATTGGGGTGAATGAGAATGCTTAATTTGCCCGTGATCCAATATTTGAGGAGCAATATTCCCCAGGCTAAGATAGCTAGGGCATCCAGCCAGGGGCTAATTTTTTTTAAATTCATTTTTTAAGAGTGACTGGGAAGGAAGAGGGTAGAAGGAAAAGAAAAAAAACTATCCGTATATCGGTGACTTCTGTGTCGGGGAGCAAGGTAATTGAAAATAGCCCAGCGAAAATCATCGTATGAGTTGTCTGTTTGAGCTAGTTTATTAACCTAAATGCAAGTTAATAGAAAGGGTCATTAAAAAGGTTAACTGAGCTGCTAATACAATTAAGTAAACTACGGCTCTACCTTTGAAAATTGACAGCATTAAACCTATACCTTTGAGGTCAATCATCGGGCCGAAAACGAGAAATGCTAACAGCGAACCGCTGGTAAATGTGGAAGCAAAAGACAGGGCAAAAAAGGCATCTACTGTAGAACAAATCGATACGACTGCAGCTAATAGCAGCATGGCTAGAATCGAGGAAACGGGGCCTTGGCCGAGGTTGAGAATTAGTTCGCGGGGGGCGCCAACTTGAATGATGGCTGCGATCGCACTTCCGATTACCAACACTCCTCCTAATTCGCGCAACTCCTGTACCATAGTATCTAAAAGCAGGCGCAGACGCTCTTTAGAAACGGGGTGGAACATTGAGGAAAGTTTCGAGGTTTTTTCTGTTTTGGCTGTTTGTAATGGCTTCCAGTTGTCTTGTAGCAAAGATTCGATCGGCACCACCCCCCCCGGCTGACCGAGCATAAATGTTCCCGACTGCAACAGCAGCGGAGTGTTAGCTTGGACGAGTTCTTTTTCGGAAAACTCTGGTTTTGGCAGAGGAATCGCACGGGCTACAGAGGGTTGCAGCAGAGGCCGCAAGTCTTTTTGGGCGCTGAACACCCAGCCGATAATTGTGGCTATAGACAGAGAAAATACCACCCGAAAAACTACAATTTCTGGCTGATCCCGAAATGCCGTCCAAGTAGCCCAAATTACCACGGGGTTGATGGTGGGGGCCGCCAGCAAAAAGCCGATCGCGGCTGGTGCGGGTACTCCCTGCATCAGTAACCTGCGGGCTACGGGCACGTTACCGCACTCGCACACGGGAAACAAAAAGCCGATCGAACTGCCCATCAAAGCCGCCAGCAGCGGGTTTCGCGGGATGCGCGATACGAGTTTGCGTTCGTCTACAAACCCCAGCAGCAAACCTGAAAATAAAACTCCGAGCAGCAGAAAAGGTATTGCTTCTACTAACAAGCTGAGAAACAGGGTGAAAGCATTATTTAACTGATTTGTCAGGGCGGGTTGCATCGATCACCTACTGGTAGATTGCTATTTAGCTATACGTCTTTGGTAGAACTCCTTGTAGATCATACCAAAGCATAGCACTAAGTTAAGATCCCGTTAATTTTATTTTGTCTTTTTTTTGCGGAAATTTGTAGAGCTTCTAATTTAATCAATGCTGATGCCTTGAATGATTGGGAATGGTTAAACTTGTTTTAATTTGAATGAACTTCTATTCATATCCGCCTCGTACAGCCAATCAATAATTGACCGAAATTATCCAGGATACAAGCCCCCGAATTTATCCCTGGGGTCAATGCTTCAATTCTAAAATCTAAAATCTAAAATCTAAAATCGATTGACTCTGCGAACCGTCGCCGATTTGATAGATATTTCGGGTAAAAATAATTGTTTTCACGACAAACTTCTAGGGGACGCACTGGCAGGTGTGTAGCTGGCTGAGCGTTACGGAGGGTTGCGAGTACCGGATCGGGGATATGGGATAAAATCGCCTCAAATGCCTTAGCACGGGCGAGGGCGGGACGCCCTCGCGATAGCCAGCTAAAATTCCGGGGCGTCACCCCCCGACTTACTGCTTTTAAATTGTCTGCTGACGGGCTGCATCGTGTTGGCGATCGGGCAATTCCGATTTTCTTCTATTATCAATCACTTATATTTCTCAGCCTAATATTTTATTAACAAAAGGTTAAGACAACTACCTAAGATTAATGAATAGTTAAATAGTAGAAACAAGCGTTAATACCGCTCAAGTCAGTATAAAATAAAGTCAGGTATAATTACAAGGGCGCATTTATCTCGGCGATCCTCAATCTTGCCTAATACTTTAAGTGGTAAAATTTTCCTTGGTACAGTCAGTTTTTTGTGTAATTTAAAATGCAGTTTGCCAGGGGGATGTCTGTCCACTCAGCAACTCACCTGCTGACCTTTGGTAGCTGAATGTCTGGCAAATAGAACCCCAAAAAAAGCGTGCTGATAAATTTATGTTGAATACCTCCTGCGTAGAAAGACCAGTCCAACCCCTCTCCGAGGCTGACCTAGGAGAACTTTGTTTAGACTCTACTCTCCAAGAATTGTCGCTTTACGATTTTCAGGTAGAAGCTACGGATTGGGGAATACGAATTTCTCAGATGTTAGAAGCTAATCCGCTGTTACCGGGAGTCATTGTGACCCATCAAGGTGAATTTGCCGGTATGATTTCCCGGCGGAGATTTTTAGAATTTATCAGCCGTCCTTTTGGGCGAGAATTATTTTTAAAGCGACCGGTGAGGGCTTTGTACCGCTTTGCCGAAACTGAGAGTTTAATTTTTCCCAGCAATACTTTAATCGTGGATGCAGCCAGGAAGTCGCTGTTGCGATCGAAAGAACTGCTTTACGAACCGATTGTGGTTCAAGTGTCGCCTCAAACTTATAGTTTGCTAGATGTGCACGAACTGTTAGTAGCTCAATCCAACATTCACGAACTAGCGACAAAATTGCTGAGGCAGCAAACTCAATCTCAACTAATTCAAACCGAAAAACTAGCGAGTTTGGGACAGATGGTAGCTGGAGTTGCCCACGAAATTAGAAATCCCGTCACCTGCATTAGCGGAAATATCGGGTTTTTGTCCAACTACTCGAAAGACATCATGGAGTTGCTGTCGGCTTACGAAGAGATTGTGGGTGACAGCGAAAAAATTGACAAACTCAAAAAACACATAGAATTTGATTTTTTGCAAGAAGATTGGGTGGAAATTCTCAAAAGTATGAAAGTTTCATCGCAGAGGCTGACCGAACTCGTCACCAGCCTGCACACCTTTTCTCACATGGACGAAGCCCACTTGAAGCAAGCTAACATTCACGAATGTATTGACAGTACGCTGCTAATTATGAAAAATCGTCTGAAGTACGGATTTAAAGTAGTTAAAAACTATGGGGATTTGCCTTTGGTAAAATGTTATTCGGGTCAGTTGAGCCAGGTATTTATGAATATCATCAGTAATGCGATCGACGCTTTGGAAGAGGTAAAAGCAGAAAAAGAATTTATGCCTGCGATTACTATTGAAACCGAGGTAATAGAAAGTTGTGACGGAGACTGTGTGAATTCGGAATTAATTCAAAATTATGTTAGGGGCGATAGACCAAATGCCAAACAGCTATTATCCGCCAGCCAAAACGGCGACTTATGCCCAGAATCTGCGGAAAAAAATCAAAATAACGCTTGGATAGCCATCCGAATTGCCGATAACGGGCCGGGAATTCCGCCCGAAATTCAGCGGCGGATTTTTGAGACATTTTTCACCACTAAACCGGCGGGGAAAGGTACCGGTTTGGGGTTGGCAATTACCCATCAAATTGTTACGGAAAAGCATAAAGGCAAGTTAAATTTGCATTCTACGCCCGGTACAGGTACTGAATTTGAAATTTTGTTGCCATGGATTTGAATGCCTGGGCGACTTGTCGATATCGATTTACCGCCCAAGCGGGGGCGGGTTTATTAGAGGAGCAATTTTAGGCGGAGATTGTTTGTAAAACCCGCCCCTACCAATCCGTTACGCTCGAAGCTGCACGGGCATTACCAAGAATGTAGCATTGACTCCGCCCAAAGGCTGGAAAATTACGGGGGCTAAAGCACCGTTTAATTGCAGTTGAATTTCTGGGGATTGAGCAGTTTTCAAAATGTCAATTAAGTATTTCACGTTGAAAGCAATATCGATGCTATCTCCCGAAATCTGTGCGGGCATTGACTCTTTGCCACAGCCGACATCTTTAGCATCTACAGACAAAGTAATTTCCTGATTTTCCTCGTCGATGCTGCATTTGAGAATATTGTTTTTTTGGTCTGCAAAAACGGCTATTCTTTCTACGGCTGCTAAGAACGATCGCCTTTCTAAGGTAATTTGTCGCTCAAAAGACGGTGGAATCAACTGCCGGTATGCGGGATATTGCCCTTCCAAGGTGCGGGTTGTCAGCCGCTGGTCTGCCCATTCAAACACTACTTGACCGTGTTCAAAATGCAGGGTGACAGGTTCAGTCCACTGGCGCATCACCAGCATTCTTTCTACTTCCCGCAATGCTTTAGCGGGGACTGTCACCTCAAATTCTTCTTGGGTTTCTTCGCCTTCAGCTTTTTCATTGGCAGTTTGAACTACTGCCAATCTGTGGCCGTCTGTAGCTGCAAATTCCAGGCAATCTTGCAATACCTTTAAATGCACGCCTGCAAGTACCTGTTTTGCCTCGTCGGGGCTAGTAGCAAATAAAGTTCCTTTGAGTCCTTCTATCAAGGCTTCCGGTGGCAATTTAAGGATTGTTCCGGCTTCGATTGCGGGCAATTCTGGGAATTCTTCCGGGCCCATGCCTCTAACTTGGTAGCTGCCAGAACTGCAAGTGAGATATGCTACGGTGTCTCCCGCTTCGTCTTCTAGAGTAATCTCTCCATCTGGGAGTCTCGAAACAATATCGTTGAGTAATTTAGCGGGTATGGTAAAACTGCCACCGCCAGTCACTTCTGCTGCGAAGCTGGTACGAATGCCTAAACTGAGATCGAAAGCTGTCAAGCTAACCCGCTGATTTTCCTCATCCGCGACTAAGAGCACGTTGGCTAGTACCGGATGTGTCGGGCGGGAGGGAACGGCCCGACTTACCAACGAGAGGTTGGCGTTGAGGTCACTTTGGGTGCAAACCAATTTCATTGTAGGAAGGTTAATTAACCGGATTTGAAACAGAAACAAATGGTATCACAGAAAGCCGGCGGGTCGGTTTTTCTGTGTGTAGGGCTTAAGCATGGGGCTAGAAACCGGGTTTCTAGGCAAAATTTTGCCTGTAAAAACGAGAAATCTTCCAAGAAACCGGGTTTCTGAGGTTAGTGCGCGTCGCGAATTATGTGTTTTGGGTGTGCAGGGATCGCTAGTATTTTTTAATTTATGGAATTATTTTTGTATCGATCGCCCTGTGGAAACTGTGGAAAAAAAAGCTAACTGCTTGCTGCGTGTCACTTATAGATAATAAATACCTGTGGAAAACTTGTGGAAAAACTGGTGCGGTCGATCGCCTTTTTTTGTGCAAAAGCTGTTTCGGGCGATCGAGTAAAGTTTTCCACAAACAGAGGGCAACTTTTCCACAGGTTTTTCCACAGGCAATATCGAATCCGGTGGCATCGAAAGTGTGGGTTTGTTTACGCTCACCCCGTCTGCACCGGTGCGTCGCTCAAAGATTGTGGATACTATTTAAGATTTAAGGGTGGCGACGCACCCTACGCCATGAGTGAATGTGTGAAAAGAGGTTCAAGTTTTGCGGCTGACAACGTTAATTCGATCGCTCAACTGACGCAAAGTTTGAGCCAAATTCGGGTCAGTGTTCCGCAACTGAGCAATTTTTTCGCAACTGTAAAGCACAGTCGTGTGATCTTTGCCACCGAACACTTCGCCAACTTTCGGCAAACTCAAACCAGTATGCTGCCGAATTAAATACATCCCTATTTGACGGGCAAGACTAATTTCTCGCCGCCTGGAACTGCCTTTCAAATCTTCAACAGAAACATCAAACTCCTCAGCCACAACTGCAATTACTGCATCTGGCGTTGCCTCTACACTTTCAGTTTGCGGATTCAAAACCGGGGCGATATTTTCCACAGTCATCGGCAAACCAGTAATTGAAAGATATGCTACCGCCCGAATCAAAGCACCTTCCAATTCCCGAACGTTGGAAGTGTAACTAGAAGCAATGTATTCAATGACATCTCGCGGCAGGCGCATATTTTCATACTCAGCTTTTTTCTGCAAAATTGCCATCCGAGTTTCCAAGTCTGGCAATTGAATGTCGGCAATTAATCCCATGGAAAATCGGGAACACAAACGCTCTTGCAGGCGGGGGATTTGCTGCGGCGGACGGTCAGAAGCTAAAACTACTTGGTTCCCGGCTTCGTGCAGAGTATTAAAAGTGTGGAAAAATTCTTCTTGAGTATATTCTTTACCTTCAATAAATTGGATATCATCTATTAATAAAACATCTGCCGCCCGATAATGGTCGCGGAAAGTTTGCATACTGTCTTTGCGAATGGCGGCGATTAAATCGTTAGTAAATTTCTCAGTAGAAACGTAAAAAATCTTGGCGTTGGGGTCAATTTCCAAGCGATAATGACCGATCGCCTGCATCAAATGAGTTTTGCCCAAACCAACGCCACCGCACAAAAATAGGGGATTGAATTCTCGGCCCGGAGACTCGGCTACCGCGAGGGAGGCGGCGTGAGCCATGCGGTTGTTGGAACCGACGACAAAGCGGGAAAAGAGGTATTTGGGGTTTAAATTGGCGGGTTTGGGGGGGTGAAGCGAGTGGCTTTCCGGGACATCGGCGATCGGGGAGGGCCAAATTATGGCCGAGTCGCTGCTGCCGTCTGTTTCGTTTCCCCCGGCAATTGTCAAGTAAATGTCTACGGGATAGCCGAGAATTTCTGCGACTGCATCGGCAAGGATTTCTCTGTAATATTTTTGCAACCAATTGCGAGCAAAGGGGTTGGGGGCGCTGACGATCAAACAGTTATTTTCGAGTTGTTCTGCCCTGGCAGTTTTGATCCACGTCTCAAAGCTAGGTCTGCTCAGTTGTACCTGGAGACGTTCAAGTATCTGATTCCACAGACTTTCGAGGGGAATGTCCACTGCTCACCTCTGCCGATCGGCATTCAAGATATTAATTCTACAGTCTAGAGAGTTTAGTCCTCAGATGCTAAAGTTTAAGGGAGTCTGCCGTAGCACGGGCCAGGGCCCGACGCCATCGCCCACAAATTTGGCGGCTCTGCAGTCATGCGCCAGCTATCGGGGAGCTGCTCAGCAAATATTTAGATTTGGCAGGAAAGCCTTAAAACATGGCAATGAAGAGTTCTACTGGCAAATTTTGGAAGCAACCGGCAATTTACATATTGCTGCTGGTAACGGGAGCCGGGGCCGCCATGTTGGGCGATCGTCTGACGGTTTCTCAATTTCGTGCAAATTCTGGCGATTCGGGACAAAGGGCGCTAGAACCGAAATTGCAACTGCCTCCTAATACAAAGGATCAAGCTAGGAAAGTCTTGCCGCCGGTTCCCTTGTCGGGGGACGCGGCTAATGTGAATTTTATTGTGGCTGCGGTGGCAAAAGTTGGCCCGGCAGTGGTTCGGATCGATGCTTCGCGCCTGGTGAAACCGGGAAATAGAGGGCTGTCGCCGGAAGATTTTTTTGGGATAGAACCGAATTCGGGTGGCCGGGGCGGGATCGAACGGGGCACTGGTTCGGGTTTTGTCATCGGTGCCGACGGCCTGATTCTCACTAACGCTCACGTTGTAGAGGGAGCCGATACGGTAAATGTAACTCTCAGGGACGGCCGCAGCTTTCAGGGGCGGGTGTTGGGGGCGGATAAGGTGACGGATGTGGCTGTGGTGAAGATTGAGGCGAATAATGTACCTGTGGTGACGATCGGCAATTCGGATAAGCTGTTGTCTGGGGAATGGGCGATCGCCATTGGCAATCCTTTGGGTTTGGACAATTCCGTAACTGCGGGGATTATTAGCGCTACGGGGCGATCGAGCACTGATGTGGGCGTACCCGACAAGCGGATCGGTTTTATTCAAACAGACGCTGCAATTAATCCGGGGAATTCTGGCGGCCCGCTGCTGAATGCTTCGGGCGAAGTTATTGGCATGAATACGGCGATTATTCAAGGTGCTCAAGGACTGGGGTTTGCGATTCCCATTCAGGCGGCCCAACAGGTGGCGAAGGAACTGATTACGACGGGGAAAGTCGAACACGCTTATTTAGGCATTGAAATGGCGACGCTGAATCCAGAGGTTAAGCAGCAAATTAACAGCAATGCTACCAGCAGCCTGCGAGTTGCAGTCGATCGGGGTGTGGCTATTGTTAGCGTTGTTCCTAATTCTCCGGCAGCCGCATCCGGTTTGCGGGCTGGAGATGTGATTCAAAAAATTAATAATCAGCCGATTATTCAGTCGGAAGCTGTTCAGGAGTTCGTGCAAAATGCTAAGGTTGGCGGGCTGTTGCAAATGGAAATTAACCGTAACGGGCAAATAGTTAATTTGACTGTTAAAACGGGAAGTTTGCCGGTTCAAAAAGTTGGATAAGAAGGAAAGCACGACACGGATTAGGACACGGATACACGGATTAATTATTGAGTGAGTAAGTTAGATTTTGTTCCTCCATTCAACCGACAAAACGGTAACAACAAATAACCAATAAGGACTAACCAATAACTATGGCAGAAATCTTACAAATCTCACAATTAGGAAATCCCGTATTGCGCCGCCGATCGCAAGTTGTCGAGAATATTAAAGACGATCGCATTCAAGAGTTGATTGACAGCTTAATATTTACAGTACAGCAGGCAAACGGAGTGGGGATTGCCGCCCCTCAAGCGGCTCAGTCCGATCGCCTGTTCATCGTCGCATCTCGCCCCAACCTGCGGTATCCCCAAGCACCCAACATGGAGCCCACAGCGATGATTAATCCCCGGATTGTGGCTGCATCAACAGAGACAGTCAAAGACTGGGAAGGCTGTTTGAGCATTCCGGGGATTCGGGGATTGGTGCCGAGAAGTAGGGCGATCGAGATAGAATACACCAGTAGAGACGGCAAACTCCACCGACAAGAATTGACAGACTTTGTGGCCCGAATTTTTCAACACGAACACGACCATTTAGATGGAATCGTGTTTTTAGACAGGGTGGAAAATACCCACGAACTGATGACTGAGGATGAGTACCAGCAGCAATTTGTCAAGCTGCTCTGACCATACGGGAGCAATTCTCCAATCCAAAATCCCAAATCCAAAATCTAAAATCTAAAATCGATTGACCGAGGACGAGTACCAAAAGCAATTTGTCAAGCTGCTCTGACAGTTGGTATAATTGTTAGCAGTAATATCAGAGATGTTGCAAACAGGAGAGCAAATGTCTATCAACTTAGAAAAAGGCGGGAGAATCAATCTCTCTAAAGAAGCACCGGGGCTAAAAAATGCCGGGATTGGTTTGGGATGGGATACCAATGCTACAGACACCGGCGCAGCGTTTGACTTAGATGCTTCCGTGTTTATGTTGGGGGCTACTGGCAAAATTCCCGGCGAAAAATACTTTGTTTTCTACAACAACAAGGAGTCGCCGGACACTTCTGTAATACATCTGGGAGATAGCAGAACCGGAGAAGGATTTGGCGATGATGAAACCGTTACAGTCGATTTAACCAAAGTCGATCCGGCGGTGCAAGAAATTGTGTTTGTGGTAACTATCCACGAAGCAGAATTGAGAAGGCAAAACTTCGGTCAAGTGCGGAATGCTTTTATCAGGATTTACGACACTACTACTAACACAGAAGTAACGAAGTACGATTTGGACGAGGATTTTTCTAGGGAGACAGCGGTAGAGTTTGGCAGACTTTACAAGAAAGACGGCGAGTGGAGGTTTCAAGCTGTAGGAGAAGGCTACAATTCCGGCTTGCAAAGCTTTGTAGATAAGTATGCCGGATAAAAGGTCGTTAGCGAAGCCCTCGAAGAGGATCGCTCCTAACTAAATAAATCGAGGGGAAATTCGGAAGCAGGAATATTTCCCTCGATTTTAAGCCAGACTCATGAGGTGACAAACCAGATGGGAATTCAATTAAAGAAGGGCGAAAGATTTAATCTTTCTAAAACATCTCCAAGTTTAACAAAAGTTGCGATCGCCCTGGGATGGGAAATAGCAACTGAACTAAATTTTTCAGACTCAAACCAGCAAAGCTGCGATATCGATGCCTCGGTTTTTGCATTAGGTACGGACGGCAAAATCCCCGATGAAAGATACTTTGTATTTTACAATAACTCGCAGTCGCCGGACGGAGCGATCGCCCATTCGGGAGATAATCAAACCGGTCAAACTCAAGGGGATGACGAGACAATTGATGTAGACTTGGAAAAAGTAACGGCTGCTGTTGAGGAAATGGTTTTTGTGGTCACGATTCACGACGCACAAGCTAAACATCAAAATTTTAGCCAAATCAGAAATGCTTTTATCCGATTGTACGATCGCCAAACCGGCAGCGAACTAGCGCGCTATGATTTAACAGAAGCTTTTTCTGAAGAAACAGCAGTCGAGTTTGGACGGTTGTATAAAAAAGAGGCAGCTTGGAGATTTCAGGCCGTAGGACAAGGATATAAAGCAGGGTTGCAGAGTTTTGTTGACAAGTATCATTCAGAGATTCAACAGCCAGAAAAACCTGCACAACGTACAGTAGAACTGCCTAGATTACCAGTTATTGAAGATAGCCACAAAAGTCAGAAAGCTATAGCATTAGACAAAAAGCTTCAGGAGAAAGCGCCGCACATTTTCAATCTCGCTAAGAAAGCAGATATCTCGCTCAAGAAAGCAAATCTAACAAATCACAATGCTCAAGTAGCGCTTTGCCTTGATATTTCTGGTTCCATGTCTTCGCTATACAGTTCAGGAAAAATTCAGCGTTTGGCAGAGAAGATTTTGGCTTTGGGATGTCGGTTTGATGACAACGCAGCGATCGACATATTTCTGTTTGGAGTGAACCCACACAATCCCGGTGAAATGTCGATCGACAATTTCTCAAACTTCATCGACCATATACTGCAACAGTATCCTTTAGAAGGAGGTACTTACTACGGTAAAGTGATGAAGGAAATTAGAAACTTCTATTTTCCTGACGGTAGGGGTAGCAGGCGCAACGCAGGTATTAAAGCCGATCGACCTGTCTACGTGATGTTTGTGACTGATGGAGCCACTGCGGACGAATCGGAAACCAAGCAGCAGCTACAATGGTCGTCCTATGAGCCGATATTTTGGCAGTTTATGGCGATCGGTAAGTCGCAGAAAGATGTCAAAAGTAAGGGAGTTCGCGGGTGGTTAGCAAGAGCAGTAGCGAGCGATTTTAGCTTTTTAGAGCAGCTTGACCAAATGGGCGATCGCTACCTAGACAACGCCGATTTCTTCAGTTTAGAAGACCCGGAACATATTGCCGATGAGGAATTATACGATTTGTTGACAGCAGAATATCCGAATTGGGTAAAATCAGCACGAATCAAAAATCTCTTACCCTAGAAACAGCTTTTGCCGACAAACAAAATGCTAGCTTAGGGCAATCATTCAACTTCACCATAAACCTTACAAAATCACAAAACTATGGCTATCAACTTAACAAAAGGACAATCAATAGTTCTCAGCAAAAGCGAATACGACTTGTCCAGACTGACAATGGGTTTGGGCTGGGATGTGGCACAAACTAAAAAAGGTCTTTTCGGCCGAAGCAGCGGTGCAAATTTTGACTTAGATTCCTACGCTATGCTGTTGGGAGAAAATGGCAAAATAAAGAACTACAAAGAGGATGTAATTTATTACTCTCATTTGGAGTCAAAGGACAAAACAGTTGTTCACTCAGGCGACAATCTCACGGGCGAGGGAGAGGGAGACGACGAACAAATAGTGGTGAAACTGAGTTCTTTGCCAGGAGAATATCACAAAATTATTTTGGGCGTAAATATTTACGATGGAAAAGAGAGAAAACAGCATTTCGGCCTGGTAGAAAATGCTTTCGTGAGAGCTGTAGATGCCGCAGGCAAAGAAATCGCTCGCTATCGCTTGTCAAATGACCCATCTTATGAAGGAAAATTAAATATGTTGATGGGAGAAGTCTATCGAGAAGGCGGCGAGTGGAAGTTTAAGGCTTTGGGAAATCCTTTGGCTGAAGATATGAACGGTGTTGTCGGTTCGTTTATGCGGTGATCTTAAAAATGTTGTTTTAACCGCAGGTAAACGCAGATAAACGCAGATGAAATTCCATCTGCGTTTATCTGTGTTTATCCGCTGATATCTGCGGTTAAAAAATACCCATGTACTTATTAGACATCTGCAAAAAAGCTACTCGAATCAATCTTTGACCGGCCGCATTGTCGGGAACATGACGGCATCTCGGATACTTTGAGTATTAGTTAAAAGCATCACCAATCTGTCTACGCCGATACCCATTCCCGCACAATTAGGCATTCCCAAAGATAGCGCTTGAATAAAGTCTTCATCCATTGGATGCGCTTCGTCATCGCCCGCATTTTTCTGCGCCAACTGTTCCTCAAACCGCTTTCTTTGCTCTTTCGGATCGTTCAATTCTGAGAAGCCGTTCGAGTATTCTGTACCGTTGATAAACAGCTCGAAACGTTCTACAAATCCCGGCTTGCTGCGATGTCCTTTTGCTAAGGGACTGACTTCAACAGGGTAGTCGATGATGAATGTAGGTTGAATTAGTTTGGGAACAACTAATTTGTCAAAAACTGCATACAGCACGTAGCCTAAACTCTGTTGTTCTAACTTAGACAGGTGCAATTCTAGCTTGGTTGCAGAGGATCTCGCACTTTCTAAATCCAAAGTGTCAAAATCCAGCCCAAACTCGTCTCTGACAGCTTCTACCATCGTTTTCACTTGCCAGTGTTTGCCGCTGAAACCGGGATATTTTTCGCTGTAGTCGAACTTGCGTTCTAAACTAATCGTTTCCCCCTGATTTTCAATTTCTTTGACATCCCCAAATACCGCCGCCGCTGCGAAACATATCACGTCTTCGACTACTCCTAAAATGTCGAAAACATCAGCATAAGCTTGGTAAACTTCTAAAGAGGTAAACTCAGGATTGTGGGTGCTGTCAATGCCCTCATTTCTAAATGCTTTACCCAGTTCAAAGACTCGCTCGAAACCGCCGCAAATTGCTCTTTTTAAGAATAATTCGGGAGCCACTCGCAAATACAAATCTACCTCTAAAGCATTGTGGTGAGTGATGAATGGCTTAGCAGCAGCACCGCCGTAAATAGCTTGCAGTGTTGGCGTTTCTATTTCGTAAAAATTGGCTTGCCAGAGATAGGAACGGATGCTTTGAACGATGCGGCTTCGCAGCATAAAACGGTTGAGCGCATCTTGGTTGCTTGCCAAATCCATTTCGCGGTGACGGCGGCAAACTTCGGGGTCGTTAATTCCGTAATAAGAATCGGGAAATTGAATGGTAGCTTTTGATAAAAGCTTTAATTCCCTCACTAAAATAGAAAGTTCTCCCCTGGGGGTGCGGCAGCCGATACCTTCGACGCCGACAAAATCGCCGACATCGAGCAATTTTTTAATTTGTTCAAAGCTCAAACCGACTTCGCCGGTGACGATTGCTTTCTCGATTTTGAGTTGAATTTTGTCTGTGGCGTCTTTTAAATCGATGAAACCAATTTTGCCGCTGTCTCGCTTGGAAGTGATGCGGCCAGCTAATCGCAGGGAAATTTCTTCGGGGTCACTTTGTCCGTTTTCGAGTTCTTTTCCCGGCTGACTAAATATTTCGCGAACTTGCTTGGCTGTGTGCGATCGCGCGTAGGATTCACTGGGATACGGTTCTATGCCTTGCGATCGCAGTTCGTCTACTTTTTGACTGCGGACTTCGGCTTCACTGAGAGTCATTAGTTATTGCCTGATTAAAATTACAAATATCTGACATCTTGCACTATTCTGGCGATCGTGCGATCGAGCGTTGCTCAAATCAACGCCCCACACGAAAATTCCTCTTTGTGGAACAGGCATCTTGCCTGTTCGCGATCGAGCTGCAAAATGTCAGAAACACCAAACTCTATCATAACTGGGTGGCTTTGAGAGCCAATTTGCCAAATAAATAAGTTACACCCTCTCGTACCCCGATCTCACAGATCCGCACTCGCCCCAGAAATATCTCCGATAAAAATTTACAATCGACTGCACAAAGCGACCGAAACATTAAAAAATTAAGTTGTCTGTCGATCGCAACAGGTGAGATGATATGTAGTGCAGCCTCACGGCAGTTCCACAGAAACTGAACAGCAGAAACGCGAGCGATCGAACTCGGCTCATCGCACCTCTGTCAGAATCGACCACACACACTCTCTCTTAACATATAAAAACCAGAATTATGGCTGTTGCAACCCAATCACTCGAAGAACTCTGCATCAACTCTATCCGCTTTTTGGCCATCGATGCGGTAGAAAAAGCAAAATCAGGACACCCGGGACTGCCGATGGGCGCTGCCCCTATGGCCTTCGTGCTGTGGGATCGGTTCATGCGGTTCAACCCCAAAAACCCCAAATGGTTTAACCGCGATCGCTTCGTCCTCTCCGCCGGCCACGGCTGTATGCTACAGTACGCCCTCATGTACTTGACCGGCTACGATAGCGTCACCCTCGACGACATCAAGCAATTTCGTCAGTGGGAATCCAAAACCCCCGGACACCCCGAAAACTTCGTCACCGAAGGCGTAGAAGTTACCACTGGCCCCCTGGGACAAGGAATTGCTAATGCCGTCGGTTTGGCAATGGCAGAAGCTCACCTCGCTGCTAAGTTTAACAAGCCCGACCATAAAATTGTTGACCACTACACCTATGTCATCATGGGTGACGGCTGCCACATGGAAGGCATTTCTGGCGAAGCTTGTTCTTTGGCCGGACACCTCGGACTCGGCAAATTAATTGCTTTGTACGATGACAATCACATTTCTATTGAAGGCGACACAAGCTTGGCCTTTACTGAAGATGTGGGCAAGCGTTTTGAAGCTTACAATTGGCACGTTATTACAGTAGACAATACCGCTCTAGACGAAGATACTAACCTAGAAGCAGTTCACAAAGCTATTGAAGAAGCCAAAAAAGTCACGGACAAACCGTCCATGATTAAAGTCCGCACAGTTATTGGTTACGGTTCTCCTAACAAGCGCAATTCTTACAGTTCTCACGGTGCTGCTTTGGGTACCGATGAAGTGAAAGCAACTCGTGATTTCTTGAAGTGGGAACACGCACCGTTTGAGATTCCTGATGATGCTTTGTCACACTTCCGCAAAGCAGTCGATCGCGGTGCTCAAGCTGAGCAAGAATGGCAGAAAGCTTTTGATGCTTATAAAGCAGCATATCCTGCAGAAGCAGCAGAATATGAGCGCACAGTGGCCGGCAAACTTCCTGAAGGTTGGGATAAAGTTTTGCCGACATACAAGGCAGAAGATAAAGCCGATTCGACTCGGAATCATTCTGGAAAATGTTTGAATGCTTTGGCAGGTGTGTTACCTGAATTGATCGGCGGTTCCGCTGACTTGGCATCTTCTAACATGACTTTGCTTAAGGGTGAAAAAGACTTCCAAAAAGGTCAGTACGAAGGACGTAACCTGCGCTTTGGTGTGCGGGAACACGGCATGGGTGCGATCGCCAACGGTATGCTTTTGCACGGCGGTTTAATTCCTTACTGCGCCACTTTCTTGGTATTTGCTGACTATATGCGGGGAGCAATTCGCCTCTCTGCACTCTCGGAAGCTGGAGTTATTTACGTAATGACTCACGACTCCGTAGCCTTGGGCGAAGACGGCCCAACTCACCAACCCGTGGAAACCATCGCTTCTCTGCGCGTAATTCCCGATTTGTTGGTAATGCGCCCTGCGGATGGTAACGAAACATCCGGCGCTTACAAAGTGGCCGTTGAAAGCCGCACTCGCCCAACTTTAATGGCTTTGTCGCGCCAAAATCTGCCCAACTTGGCCGGAAGTTCGATCGAAGGAACAGCCAAAGGCGCTTACATTTTGTCCGACGACGGCGGCACTCCCGACATCATTTTAATCGGCACCGGCGGCGAAACCTACCTCTGCGTTGATGCCGCTGAAAAATTGCGCGCCGCAGGTAATAAAGTGCGCGTAGTTTCGATGCCTTGCTGGGAATTGTTCGACTTACAAGATGCCGCTTACCGCGAATCTGTACTGCCGAAAGCTGTTACTAAGCGGTTGGCCGTTGAAGCAGGTTCTAGCTTCGGCTGGGGACGTTATTTGGGTTCTGAAGGCGATAGCCTCAGTATTGACAGATTCGGTGCTTCTGCACCGGGCCCGGTTGCTTTAGAAAAGTTTGGCTACACCGTTGATAATGTGGTAGCTAAGGCTCAGGCGCTGTTGGGCTAATAGCAGCAGCATAATTTTTGGTGGGGCGGGCTTCGGGCTCGCCCCATTTTTTATAGCAGAAGGAAGAAGTTCGGCAACGGATTCGCTTCCTTCCGATGTAACGGATGGATGGAAGAAGGCTTTAGTTATTTAGAAGATAAGGAAGAAGGAAGGAAAAGCTAAAATCTAAAATCTAAAATCGGCATCTAGGGTTTCACTTCGTCATACCTCACATCTTGCACCATTGTCAGGAACAGGCTTTTCTGCCTGTTCCACAAGAAAATTCATCTCTTGTGGAACAGGCAGAAAAGCCTGTTCATAAAAGGATTGAGAATGGTGCAACATATGAGTTATACCCAACCTAGAGCTCGCTACAGCTCGCGAATCATTGAGAATTGCTATATTAAGACTTACGGAAGAAAAACCAGTTTCTACCACTATATTCGGTTTGGCAACGAGATTTTTATGAAGAAACCGGGTTTTTAGCCCCCCGTGCCTCCATAACTGTATATTTCAGAGAGTTAAGATAAGTTATAAGTTATTGCCTTAAATTACTCCTTCCCCATTTGCCATTCCGTTTATGATTTGGAATTTTTTAAATCACCTGTTATTCACGGGAAATTATATTCCTCAAGGCTACTGTTACCTTTGGCCGCCAGAGCTAGTCGCACTCCACATAGTGTCAGACTCTATCATTGCCCTGGCTTACTATTCAATACCCCTCTCGCTAATTTATTATTTTATCTTTCAGCGAAAAGACTTGCCCTTTCGCAATATCTTTTGGCTGTTTGCAGCCTTTATTATCTCCGGCGGCACTACTCATGTGATGGAAGTTTGGACGCTTTGGCATCCTGTTTATTGGGTTTCTGGGATTCTAAAAATTATTACCGCCGCGATTTCTGGTTACACCGCTTTTGCATTAATTCCTTTCGTTCCCCAAGCCTTAACTCTCCTGAGTCCAACTCAATTAGGGATGATCGATTCAATACTGCAAAAAGAAATAATTGAACGCCGAGAAACGGAAGCTCGCTATCAAACTTTAACTGAAGCTTCGCCGGTGGGAATATTTTATGCAGATGCTGGAGGAGACTGCTTGTATGTCAACGAACGCTGGTGTCAAATTTCGGGAATAACTTGTGATGAAGCTTTGGGCAAAGGGTGGTTGCAAGGCATTCATCCAGACGATCGCGATCGGGTTTGTTCTGAATGGTATAGCGCCGCGCAGGAGAAATTGCCGTTTAAATCTGAGTACCGCTTTCAAGGCATTAATCACCCTCAAATCAGTTGGGTATTCGGTCAATCTGTCGGTCAAATCGGAGAAAATGGGGAGGTTAAAAGTTATGTGTGTACTATTACTGATATTACAGAACGCAAGCAGATAGAAGAGGAAAATCGACGGCTCAATGAAACTCTGGAGCATCGAGTTTCTGAGCGCACTGCTCAAATCGAAATTTCTAACCACCAATTGCAAAAAGAAATAGCTTACCGCGAAAAAATTGCTCTCACTTTGTTGGAATTGACGCAACTGCAAAATGCTATTCTTAATAGCGCTAACTACACAATTATTTCTACCGATTCCGACGGTACAATTAAAACATTTAATCGGGCGGCAGAGCAACTTTTAGGTTATTCGCTAGAAGAAGTAGTGGGGAAAGTCACCATAGCAATAATTCACGAGCCTCTGGAGGTCGCTCAAAGAGCTGAAGTTCTTTCTCAAGAATTGGGAGTTAAAATAGAGCCGGGAATTCAAGTATTATTTACCTTGCCGTGCCGGGAAATCGCGGACGAAAATGAGTGGACTTATATTCGCAAAGATGGTTCGCGGTTTCCGGTACTGCTGTCGGTGACGGCCTTATTTGATAGTAGCGGAAATATTAACGGTTTTTTGGGTATTGGTCAGGATATTAGCGATCGCAAACAAGCAGAAAAAGAGCTGCGTGACCTCACAAATGCCATGCAAAATACCGTGGAAGGCATTTCGCTGCTTGATATTGAGGGACGCTACGTGAAGGTTAACCGAGCTTACGCTCATAAATGCGGTTACGAACCGGAACAAATGCTTGGCATGGAATGGCAGCTTACCGTACATCCGGGCGATGTTGAGATGATGCTCTCAGCTTATCAGGAAATGTTAATTTCTGGGAAAGTAGAAGTTGAAGCTAGAGGAGTCCGAAAAAATCGCTCGTTTTTTTATAAGCAATTAACGATGGTAAAATCTTGCGACGCACAAGGGATATTTAACGGCCACCACTGTTTTATGAAAGATATCACTGAGCGCAAACTAACTGAAACAGCTTTGCAGGAAAGCGAATTTAAGTACAGGCAAATAGTTGAATTAGCAGAAGAAGGTATTTGGGTAATTGACAGAAATGGTCTCACGAATTACGTAAACCACGCAATGGCGCGTATGCTAGGTTATAGTGAATTAGAAATGTTCGGTCGCCCACTTTTTGAGTTCATGGACAAATCGGAAAAAGAAAAAGCTCTCGATCATATCGAGCGACGGAAGCAAGGTATTGGCGATCAACACGAATTTAAATTCAAAAGCAAGGACGGCAAAGATATTTGGACTCATATGTCTACCAGTCCAGTCATGGACTCCCAGGATAATCTGCTGTCTTGTTGCGCCTTGGTTTACAACATTACAAGCCGCAAAGAAGCAGAGCAGCAAATGCTGCAACTGACAGAAGATTTGAAGCGTTCCAACGAGGAATTAGAACAATTTGCTTATGTGGCTTCCCACGATTTGCAAGAACCGCTCCGAGCCGTTACCAGTTACACTCAATTGCTTGCCCAGCGCTATCAAGGAAATTTGGACGATCGCGCAGATAAGTATATTAATTATATTGTCGATGGCGCCACCAGAATGCAGCAGTTAATTAACGATTTGTTGGCGTATTCGCGCCTGGGAACGAGGGGTCAGGAGTTTGAGCAGGCGGACTGCAACGCTGTGGTTAAGCAAACTATGTGCAATTTGCAAATTGCGATCGCCGAAACAAAAGCTGTAATCACCTGCGACGCGATGCCAACCGTGATGGCGGATGAATTTCAACTGGTGCAATTATTCCAAAATTTGGTCGCCAACAGCATCAAATTTTGTCGCCAAGATATCCCGTTGATTCATATCGCTGCCTACAGGCAAGAGAGTGAATGGGTGTTCAGTGTCCGCGATAACGGCATTGGCATCGATCCGCAGTATGCCGATCGCATTTTCATCATTTTTCAACGCCTGCACGGACGCCGCCAATATTCCGGTACTGGTATAGGTTTGGCGATGTGCAAGCGCATTGTTGAACGCCACGGCGGTCGCATCTGGGTGGAATCCCAAGAGGGAAAAGGAGCGACTTTTTACTTCACTATTCCTATAATTAGTACCTGAAGCCTCAAAATTCAATTTTGTTTTTATACTTTAAAGGATACGCCAGTTATGAGCGATCGAAGCACTGTTAGACCTATAGAAATTCTGCTGATTGAGGATTCTCCCAGCGATGCGGATTTGGCAAGAGAAGTCCTCAGTCAGGGTAAAATATTGAATAACTTGCATTTTGTGGAGGATGGAGTCGAAGCAATCAAGTTTTTGCGCCAAAAAGAGCCCTATCTCAGGGTACCTCGTCCTGATTTGATTTTGCTCGATTTGCATCTGCCGAAAAAAAGCGGTATTGAAGTGCTAGAAGAAATTAAAACTGACCCCAACTTAAAATTAATTCCTGTAGTAATTCTCAGCACTTCAGCAGCGCCGGAAGATATTTTTAAGTCATACTCCCTCCACGCCAACTGTTACATAACAAAACCGGTAGACTTCATAGAATTTACTAAAGTAGTCAGGTTAATTGAGGAATTCTGGCTGGCCGTCGTCAAACTTCCTCTAAATTAAACGAACAGATGCTTCGCTTATGAGCGCTCTAATTTTTTTTAACCTATGGAAATTATGCTGGTGGATGATTTGCTCAGCGAGGCTGAATGGGGTTTATAAAAGCTGGCTACCAGCCAATTTTTAACAATTTGCCTAAGAGTAGGAAATATGGTATTAGCAATAAAATTTTTGAATAAAGAAGGCTTTTCTGTTCGGGTTTGCGTCCCGATTTAATTCTGCTGGACTTAATTTTGTATAAAAAAACGGTTGGTAAATATTGATATAAATTAATTCAGCACTCAAGTTAAAAATGATTCCGGTGGTAATTATGACAAAATCCATAGCCGATGAAGAGATTCTCAAGTCTTATGCCCTGTCAGCCCGGTGCTACATCACTAAGCCTATCGATTTTAGTCAAGTCGCTAAGCTGGTGAGATGGATTGAGGATTGGTGGCTGGTGGTGGTGACAGTTCCCAAATAATAATTTTCAAGTTGAAAATGGCAAGGGAAAGCAAAAAAGTTTAACCTAAGATTGGTAGAGTAAAAATTTTACAGTCAAAAACGTCTAAGCTATGTGGATTAAGATTCTGTTAGTAGAAGACAATCCTGCTGATGCTGATTTACTTGCAGAACTGTTAGAAGTATCTGTGGGCGTCGAGTGGGAACTGGTGTCTGTTGAGTTCCTGCATGAGGCGATCGCACAACTGTGTAAACAACCCTTTGATGTCGTTTTGCTCGACCTTTCTTTGCCCGACAGCCGCGGTTTGGAAACCCTAACTCGCCTGCGAGAAGTTGCTCCTGATGTGCCAATGGTGGTAATGACAGGCTTGGACGATGAGGCGATCGCCCTAGAAGCAGTTCGCTTGGGAGCTCAAGACTATATTGTTAAAGGTCAAATTACTACTCAATTATTAGTGCGGACGATCCGCTACGCGATCGAACGATCTCAAACATTTCAAATGCTGCGGGAAAGCGAGCGCCGCTTTCGGGCGATTTTTGACTCGTCGTTTCAGCTAACCAAGCTGCTGACTCCGCAAGGAATTGTGCTGGAAGTCAACGAGACAGCCCTCGATTTTGCCGGATTGCGATCGGAAGGTATTGTGGGCCGCCCAATTTGGGAAATGGCGATTTGGGCCCAGTCGCCACAGGTTTCCGAACAATTGCAATTCGCGATCGGCAAAGCAAGTCGGGGCGAGTTTTTCCGCAGCGAAATCGACTTATTAGGCAAAAGCGGCCAAATTATGACAGTTGATTTCTCACTGAAACCTGTTAAAAATGAAACAGGACAAGTTTTGCTGCTGATTGCCGAAGCCCGTGACATTAGCGATCGCAAACGAGCAGAAGCGGAAATTCTCAAAGCCCTCGCACGAGAAAAGGAACTTTCACAACTGCGAGCTAAATTTGTCACAATGGTTTCCCACGAGTTCCGCACACCTTTGACAACCATCCAATTTTCCGCTGGATTGCTGCAAGATTACAGTTCTCAGTGGCCCCAAGATAAAAAATCTACTCATTTTGTGCGGATTCAATTAGCAATTAAACGCATGACAGAGTTATTAGAAGATATCCTCGTAATTGGCAAAATCGAAGCCAATACCTTGCAGTTTCAACCGGTTTCCTTAAACCTCGAAAAATTTTGCCGTCAACTGGTAGAAGAGCAGCAGCTCAACGACAGCAACCAACACCCGATCGCCTTTCAATATGAAGGCGGCAACTGCGATGCTCAAATGGATGAAAAACTGCTGCAGCAAATCTTGGGAAATGTCCTCTCAAATGCCATCAAATATTCCCCCGTCGGCAGTACAGTTTCCTTGCACCTCAACTGTCAAAACAACGAAGCTGTGTTCCAAGTTCAAGACCGGGGCATCGGCATTCCCCAAGCCGATCGAGAGCGGATATTAGAAACTTTTTACCGAGCTCCAAATGTCGGCACTATTTCGGGAACAGGTCTCGGTTTAGCAATTGTGAAGAGGGCTGTGGAACTTCACGGCGGCCAACTCGCGATCGAGAGTCAAGAAGGAAAAGGCACAACTTTCACTATTACCTTGCCTTTAATTTACACCCCCAGTCAATAACAACTGAATTATTAACTATACATATCCGCAATTTAACGATTAATTAAGCCCCTAACAAACAAACTTATCAAGTATCTGAACCCAGAATTTTTACGAAAAACTACTAACTACAAGGAGCTAGCACCGTGGCTAAGATTTTGGTAATAGAAGACGAAGAAGCGATTAGAGAGAATATTTTAGAGTTGCTGGAAGCCGAGAATTTTGAAGGAATAGGAGCGAGTAATGGCCAAGTCGGCATCAAATTGGCGATCGAAAAAATCCCCGACTTAATTTTGTGCGACATGATGATGCCGGAAGTAGACGGTCACGGCGTCATCAAAGCTTTGCGCTCCGAACCATTGACTGCCACAATTCCGTTTATTTTCCTCACAGCCAAAGCCGATAAAGTTGACATTCGCACGGGCATGGAACTGGGAGCTGACGATTACATTACTAAGCCCTGTACGCCCCAAGAACTGCTAAAAGCCATTGCTATTAGACTTGAAAAACAAAAAACAATTAGCCGACAATCTCAAAAGACGCTTGACGAATTACGCACTAATATTAGTATGTCGCTGCCCCACGAATTGCGGACTCCTTTGAATGCAATTCTGGGTTTTTCTGAGCTGATTCTGTCAGAATATCAGGTCTTAGAGGAATCAGATATCTTAGAGATGATCGGTCAAATTCACACTTCCGGTCATCGCTTGTATCGGCTGATTCAAAACTTTTTGCTGTATGCAGAACTGGAGATAGCAGCCACCAATCCCGAACTGCTAAAGGAGATGCGAAACAGCGAATTTAGCTGTGTAAAATCTTTGCTGAGTCAAAAAGCGCGGCAGCAAGCAAAACACGCGAATAGAACAGACGATTTACAATTAAACTTGCAAGATTCGTCGGTAGCTATTGATTCTGTCAGACTCGCAAAAATTGTTGAAGAACTATTGGACAATGCTTTCAAATTTTCTTTAGAAGGAACGCCTGTTTTATTACGCACTTTCGTCGAAAATCAGACTTTTATTCTGTCTGTCAAAGACCAAGGCCGCGGTATGACTAACGATCAGATTGCACAGCTAGAAGCTTACAGGCAGTTCGATCGCAAACTTTACCAACAAGCAGGTTTGGGATTGGGCTTGGCTATCGTTCAACGCCTTGTAGAATTGCACGGCGGAGAATTTAAAATAGAAAGTTTGCCGCAGCAAGAAACCATAGTTTGCGTTTCCCTGCCTGTCTAAACCATTTTAGATTTTAGATTTTAGATTTTAGAATTGGGGATGATTTACTAGATCAGGGTTGGGATATTCCCTACAGTTGCATTATTTTGGGAAAATCCTATCAACAATATAGCAACCGTGGCCGATGATTGGGAAGTTTTTAATCGCACTTTCCCCATGCGATCGATTGCTTCTTCCTTCTGCTATTATGCAGGAGCGATCGCGCCTTTCAGACACCGCTGCATATAAATTTGAGCTACCTTATCATTAGGGTTGATTTCTAAGCAGGCCGAAAACAATCTTATAGCTTCGCCACACCTATCACTATTGTAGAGTACCAAAGCTTGCTCAAAGATTGTCTTTGTCTCTAACTTTTTCTGTCGTAACTCTGGCGGATCGGCCGCAAATACTTCATAAAGTGTTACCATTCGGGATTTGCCTTTAACTGTTACGCGATCGATCAACCTCAAATCATAAATATTGTTTAACTGTATAAAAGTATTGTGAGTAATTAACATCGAAACTTCATACTCTTTCGTTAAAGTTTCCACGCGGGAGGCTAAGTTTACCGCATCGCTAATCACCGTGCTGTCCATCCGACTTTGGCCGCCCACCGTGCCTAACATCAAAGAACCTGTATTGATGCCAATGCCAATTTGCAGCGGCGGGCCATCGACCTGATTACGACTAATATTATATTCGTTAAGCTCTTCTAGCATTGCAATTCCAGCTTTCACAGCATCGTCCGCACTGCCATCAAACAGCGCCATAATCGCATCGCCAATGTATTTGTCAATAAAACCAAAATTGTCAGTAATTGCCGGTTCCATCCGGGACAAATAACCATTAATAAATTTAAAATTTTCTTCGGGATTCATCCTTTCCGAAAGAGAAGTGAAATCGCGGATATCTGAAAACAGCACCGACATTTCTTTCTGTACCTGATCGCCTAATTTGACTTCCAGAATACTTTCATATCCCAGAAAGTGGAGAAATTGGTGCGGCACAAACCGCCCGTAAGCATCTGTTAATTTTTCTTCCGCTGCTAAAGCTTTTTGCAACTCGTCTGTGAATTGGCGGCGCTCGGTTTCTACCTCTAGACGTTCCGTGATGTCTTGAAAAGCCGCGATGGCGTAAACTATGTTTTTCCGTTCGTCGTAGATTGGAGTCGCCCAAACCTCGATCGGCACAATCCGATCCGATCCATGAACTTCTAGATCGTCCATACGCACAAATTCTCCCCGCAACGCCCGAACAATCGGTTGGCTATCCCTGGGATACAATTGATTAGTTCCAGCGTCGTAAAAATGATAAGCTTCAGGAAATTGCTCAGTACCCCCATCAAAAATTAAACCTTGGGCTAGTATCCTTTCGCCCCAAGAATTCATGTAAAAAGGTTTACCCTTACCATCCACAACAAATATTCCTACTGGCATCGCTTCCAGGAATTGAGTCAATCGGCTTTCGTTTTCTGACAGTGCCTCATTTAACTTTTCTTCGGCTGCCAAAGCTTTTTCTAAATCATTAGTAAACCTAATTCGTTCCACTTCTACCTGTCTTTGCAAACTAATATCCTTAGCAAAACCCTGATAGTAAAGCACTTCACCGTTAGCATCATAAACTGTGCGCGCATACTCAGAAATCCAGATAATGCTGCCATCTCGACAGTAAACCTGAGACTCAAACTCACACAGAGTACCGTGCTGTTTCATCAGCCCCAAAAACTCTTGACGGCGGTTCGGTTCCACGTACAATTGCTGCTGAATATCATTAATACTTTCTATCAATTCTGACGCAGAATCGTAGCCGTAAATTTCCGCCAGAGCAGGATTCGCACTGATAAAATGTCCGTCCGGCGTCGTCTGAAAAATACCTTCTAGAGCATTTTCAAATATCCCGCGATACTTCTCTTCAGCTTGAATTAGCGCCGCTTCAGCTTCCTTGCGTTCACTTATGTCACTAAAAGCAATAATCGCATAGGAAATGTCTCCTGTAGAATCATAAATTGGAGTTGCCCAACTCTCTACAGGAATAATTTTATTAGCTGTACGAATTTCTACACCCTCAGTCCGCACATTTTCGCCCCTAAGCGCCCGCATAATTGGCAATTCTTCCACAGGGCATCTCTGATTAGTCCCGGTTTTATAGAATTGATAAATAGCTGCTTTTTGCTCTGAATTAATATGTGGCACAGTGCCTTTGCCAAATACATCCCGCGCTTTCTGGTTAGCGTAGAAAGATTGCCCGTTTGCATCAAGTACACACACGCCCAATGGCATAGCTTCTAAATATTGCGTCAAGCGACTTTCGTTTTCATGGAGTTTGGCAATCAGCATCGCCTGCTTGCGGTTTAATTTTACCAACTCCTGATTCATTTCCTGCAGTTCTCTTTGTTTTTCCGCTAATTGTTTATCTTGAAAATATCTATATATTGCCTCAGTGACCGTTAATTTTAAGTCATCACATTGCCAAGGTTTAGGTATATATCGGTACAATTTAGCATAGTTAATAGCATTGGCTACCGCATCCAAATCGGCCTGGCCCGTCAGCATGATTTTGAGACAGTTCGGCGAGATAGCATGAACGCTCCTTAATAGTTCGTCTCCTTTCATGCTAGGCATGATATGATCCGAAATAACCAAAGGAACTTCATACTGTTCTGCTAAAAGTTCTGACAGCAACTCTAAAGCTTCTTCGCCACTTTGGGCCGTTTCAATTAAATATTTATCTTCAAAGGCTTTTAGGAGGTCTATTTCCAGACTATCGAGTATAGTCTGCTCATCATCCACACAAATAATGACTGGTTTTTTCATAAATTTGCTAGACCAGACTTAATCGCTTCAATTAATTCTTGATTCTGCCAAGGTTTTTCTATGAAAGCATGAAGATTAGCTTGATTTTTTGTGCGTTCGATTGCTTCTTTGTCGGCTTGTCCTGTCAGCATCACTGTCACAATTTGCGGATATTTTTGGTGGATTTTAATCAGCAACTCATCTCCTTTCATTCCGGGCATCAACCAATCAGAGACAATTACTAAAATATTAACCTCAGCTTCACAGAGCTCTTCAATAATTTCCAGGGCCTCGGCAGCACTTTCAGCAAATTCGCAAAGATATTTACCGTTAAATGCCTGTTGCAGTTCAATTTCCAGACTTTCCAACACTCCTACTTCATCGTCCACACACAAAATTGCTGATTTAGACATCGCTAGTTTCCTTCTTTAGTGGGGTAGGGTGAACCCCCATGGGCAGTACACCGTTTTCCAAATTCTACATTCTGCGCGGGTAGACTGCAAATTTTCGCCCCCGACTTCAGCATCCGGCGCTTTAGCTACTCAGTTAAATTAATCGGCAAACACACGGTAAATACTGTTTTACCGGGCCTCGACTCCACATCAATTTTACCTTGATGTTTTTCAATTATTTTTTTGACAATATCCAGTCCCAATCCGCTGCCTTCTCCCGCAGGTTTGGTGGTAAAAAAAGGCTCAAAAATTTTCGGAATAATCTCTGGTTGAATCCCCTTACCGCTGTCAATAATTTTTACCAAGAGGCTGGTATCTTGTTGTAGCGCGTCAATTGTTAAAGTCCCTTGATTGTCCATCGCTTGTAAGGAATTGTGAATTAAATTTGTCCAAACTTGATTGAGTTCATCAGGATAACATAGTACCACAGGCAATTTATCTTGATAGTTTCTGAACACTTCCACACCCTGCTTGATTTGGTTTTGGTAAAGAGTTAATACAGTTTCAATTCCATCCGTAATATTCACTTGTATTTTTTCCCCATTTACATCGTAACGCGCATAATTTTTCAGGGCAAAGACAACTTTGGCAGCGCGTTCAGTAGCGGTAGCGATGGTTCGGGCGCTTCTGTGAATGCTAGCAAAGTCGTAGGCTGTTTTTATAATATTTTCGCTGTCAGGATCTTTGAGCAACGACAAGAATTCTTGCAAATTTCCTTGCAATCCGATATTGACTAAAATGCTAGCAAGGCTGTCAGCATTGTCAAGACCTTCCGACTCTAGTTGCTGCTTCACTCCTTTTTTCAATACCCGTTTTTCTCGAGTAGATAAAGAGTAATTTTGTTGACTAGAACTGTACATCAAACGCAAGAAATCTTGCTGGCGTTCAGCAGACAGTTCTTTAAAAAAAACTGGCAAGCTTTCGAGATTGTTATCCAAAAAGCTGGTAATATTTCCAATAGACGACCGAATCGCTCCCAACGGCGTATTGATTTCGTGAGCAATGCCCGCAATCAGTTGCCCTAATGCAGCCATTTTTTCCGATTGCACTAATTGATTCTGAGTAGCTTGCAGTTGGTCTAAAGTAACTGTAAGTTCATTGTTTTTCTGTTGGAGTTTTTTTCGCAACTGGCACATTGCTAAATGGGTTTCTACCCTCACTAGAACCTCTTCCACCTGAAAGGGCTTAGTAATATAATCTACCCCGCCCACAGCAAAGGCTTTGACCTTGTCAAGTACGTCATTAATCGCGCTAATAAAAATTACCGGGATTTCGCAAGTTCGTTCATCAGCTTTGATCTTTTCGCAAACTTCATACCCATTCATTTCGGGCATCATAATATCCAGCAAAATCAAATCTGGAGGCATACCTTTGGCTGCCGAAAGCGCTAACTCACCGCTAGGTACCGGGCGAACTTTATAGCCCTTGCTGTTCAAAATTCCGGCTAGCAGCCGCAAATTAGCTGGGGTATCGTCAACTACTAAAATATTACCGCGATCGGTGCTAGGAATGTCGTTATTCATGTGATCTTGCTTGAGATATTAATTTTAAAAGTTTGTCGTACTCAAAATTTTCTATACAATTTGCGATCGCGCCTGCCGTTACTGCATCCTTTAAGCGAATTTGCTCTATCAAAGTATCAATTAAATCCATATCTGCATTCTGTATTGCTAGCTTTAAATCAGCTACCAGTGAATCAGGCAATTTTACGAAATCAGTCGCACTCATAGCGCGATCGCCCTCTTTGATTGCCGATAAATCACTTTGAGCCGGATCTTCATAAATATAGCGCACTCCGATATGTTTGTGCATAGCATCAAAAATATCGGGTTCCCGGAAAGGCTTCCTCATAAAAGCATCGCAACCCGCCGATAAAATAACTGCCCGTTCTTCCTCCAAAACGCTGGCTGTCAGCGCAATAATCGCAGTAGCTTGACCTTTAATAGTACCTTTAATGTATTGCGTAGCTTCGTAGCCGTCCATCACAGGCATTCTCATGTCCATCCAAATGAGATGCGGTTCCCAACTATCCCAAATCTCAATAGCTTCTTGACCGTTATTCGCTTCTTTTAGTTCAAAACCCAGAGGAGAGAGGATTTTAATTAACAATTGGCGATTGAGCGGTTTATCGTCTACTATCAAAATTCGATAGGTGTGTTGGTTGGGAACCAGGCCTATAACATTCCTGATCGGCTTTGGGCGTTCAATATCAGCCGCATCGACAGCAATAACTTGAATATCGAACTGAAAATTCGTTCCCTTACCAACAGCAGAACTGACGCTCATTTCACCGCCCATTAATTCCACAAATTTGCGACTGATGGGCAATCCCAAGCCAGTACCTTCTTGCGAATCTTTGCCTGTCTTGGTTTGCACGAAAGGTTCAAAAATATCGTCTAATTCATTGGTAGCAATACCGGGACCAGTATCCTCGACTTCAAAATGAAGGAAGAAGGAAGAGGTAGAAGCTGCATCGTCATTTGGGGTTGCAATGATTTGGTTGTTCGACTGACTGATTTGAGATATTTTAAGACCATTTATGGCGAAAAAATTTGTAGGTTTTGATACTGCAAAATCAGAAAAAATTCCCCCTTGTGCCTGCTGATTTCGGCCTAATGACTGCTTGCCAACTCTTACCGCTACACAGCCTGCCTCGGTAAACTTAAGAGAATTATTGAGCAGATTAATTAAGATTTGCCGCAACTTTAACTCGTCAGTTTTTATATATTGTGGCACATCGGGACTGCAGTCAAAAATCAACTGCAAGTGCTTGTCATCTGCTTTGAGTTGAAACATATCTTCCACGTCGTTTAGCAGGCGATAGAGGTCGAATTTTTGGGGATTGAGGGTGGTGCGCCCCGATTCAATTTTAGATAAATCCAGCACGTTATTAATCAGGGTAAGGAGGTGTTCTCCGCTGCTGCTAATTATGCTAATATTTTCTTGATGCTCTGGGGAGAGAGTTTGGCTGCGAGTCATCAGTTGGGAAAAACCGAGAATTGCATTGAGAGGCGATCGCAATTCGTGACTCATATTAGCAAGAAAGGTACTTTTAGCTTGATTCGCTACTTCCGCTTTGTCTTTAGCTATAGCCAATTCTGCCGTCCGCTCTTGCACTCGCTGTTCTAAAGTTTCAAAAGATTGTTGCAATTGTTGAGCCATGCTGTTAAATGACTTAGCTAATTCCCCCAATTCGTCGGAGCGTTCGCTTTCTACTGTTTTATCCCATTCACCTTTAGCAATATTTTGGGCTGCTGTATTTAAGCGCCAAATAGGATTTGTCACCCAGCGAGAAGTCAGAATGCCGATAACTAAAGCTACTCCTAAAGCTGCTAAACATAGCCAAATAGTAGTCTGGGTATTAGCATCTATTTCTTTGGTAAAATCTGATTCGGGAACAACTACCACAATCAGCCAGTCTAAACCTTTGCCATCTTGGAACGGTAGAACTTTTACAAATTGTCGCTTGTTGTCTATTTCAAAATTAAAGAGATAGGAAGTTTTTATTTGCTTTAATTCCTGAAAACGAACTGCTACATATTTAGCTGTAGCTTGAGTCGAGTGGTCAACACTCTCTTCTGCTTTGAACAGTTCTTTCTTATTATTATTGATGCGAAATGGTTGTTCGGCAGTTGAAGTTGCCAGTAAAGTACCATTCTTTTCCATAATAAATGCTTGCCCGGATTTGCCAATTTTGAGACTGTTTAAAAAACTCCCAATATGGTCTAGACGCAAGGCGCTAATTAATACTCCTTGTAGCTGATTGTTCTCGTATACAGGTTGGAGCGCACTGAGTATTAAGGTTGGTTCTAGAAACGAAATATAAACGGAACTCCAAGTTGGTTGTTCGAGATGAGCCGCATTTTTGTACGAAGGATGTTCGCGGATGTCAAAGTTTTTGACAACTGTTGCTAGGGTAGTGCGATCGCCTGTATCATTAGTATGGTAAGAATAAAAATCAAAACCAGTAGATTTGCCTGATAAATTAATCATTAGAGAGCCATTTGACAGTTTCTCTCCGGTTCGATAGTCTCCATTCTTGTTGCCAATGGAGGTAAAATTGATATATGGATATAATTGTACTTGGCGCCAAAGATATTTCTCCCAAGCGGATAAGTTGTCCATATTTAACAACCCGAGTTTGACAGCATCCAGCTTGGTTTGATTGATTTGATGGGGAGTTGTTAGGTAAACTTGCAGGTTTTGCTCGACCCGCAAACTCACCTCGCTCATTAACTGACTGGCAAGGTTATTAACTGCTTTTTGTCCGTTTCTAAAAGACAGATATCCTACGAGTCCCACGGCTCCCACGATTTGCAATACAAATGGAACTATGAGAACAGTTCGCAGCGATAATTTGTCTAAAATTTTAGAAACCATAAGATTGAGGGGTTTGGTGAACTTAGTCTAGAACCGTATTTGCACAACCTGTCTTAACTGCAGCACCATTTATTTACTGCCGATTAGCTAGGGGAATTGATGCGGGCTATTTTAGCTGTGGTAGATGCTCGACCCCGATCGCTTGTGAACCTAATGTTTGGTCGATTAAAGTCTATTATTTTACCCATTGTCGTATTATTGTTACCATTTAGGTAAAAGTTGCCGTCTCTGGCTGCGAGAATGGCCTGATACCCGATCGCGCGGGCGAGTTTAACCCGCATGGGTCAAGCGGTTTGGAGGCCGGCCAGGAAATTTGCGATCGGCACTCGCCATTTTCCGCAAGACGTGTTATACTTCAGAAAGTCGAGGGCACGTAGCTCAGTGGATAGAGCATCAGGTTCCGGTCCTGAGGGTCGGGGGTTCAAATCCCTCCGTGCTCACTTTGTATGTCGTTTGCGGAGTAAGGGTTTCAGGTTAATTGTATTACCGATAGTCCTATTTTCCGCTCAAATTTCGCTCCCATCTGTTCCAAGTATCTCCAAAACCACCTCCATATCTGCCAAGTTTGCGCCGGACTTTTTGCGCCGCGCTTTCAACTGGTTGAGCAAGTCGGCTGGCTCTGGAAAATCTGCGACGGTCGGAGCGGAGTTTTCCAATAGCTCCGTGCTCATGTAGATTTATAGAATGACTGATTTTGATAGACCGGGGACAAATTTTTGTCCTCGGCCTCAATTATTGTGATTTAAGCGTCAGTGTCAAAAATTGAATCGCCACTGTACTCGCAGGTCGCGGACTGATTGCGCCCCTGTTGCTTGGCACGGTAGAGTGAACGATCGGCAAGCGCAATCAAGTCAGCCGATGATAGTTCCGAAATCGGAATTAAGTTGGCGATACCCATACTAATAGTAACTACATCGCTCACATCAGAGGTTTTGTGAGGAATATGTAAAGCTTGAATAGCAGCGTGAATCCGTTGGGCCACCGAACTCGCTCCTTCAATATCTGTATTAGGCAAAATGATGGCAAATTCTTCTCCGCCGTAACGCGCCACTAAATCCGCCGGACGGTACACCACCTCTTGCACCGTCTGAGCAAGTTTGAACAGACAACTATCCCCCATTTGATGACCGTAGGAATCATTATAACGTTTGAAATAATCCACATCAAATAACAAAAGAGAAATAGGTTTTTTTTCCCGGTATAGCCGCTGCCATTCATGTTCTAAGCGGTCATTAAAACAGCGACGATTAGCAATTTGAGTCAACCCATCAATATTTACCACTTGTTCTAAGAGATGAGTAGCGCGCGCTAGTTCTTCGTTAGAGAGTGCCAGTTGTTGATTAATTTCTCTCATCCGCGCTTGAGCCTGCTGCCTTTCTGCCAATTCCTTCTGCAATTTCTGAAAAATATCCGCTTGTTTAATGGCGATCGCTAACTGATTAGCAATCTGTTTAACAAGGTCAACTTCAAATTCTTCCCATTGCCGAGGAGCAGAACATTGATGAATACATAACAACCCCCACAAATCTTGTCCATTGAGCAACGGCGCAACTAAATTAGCCCGAACCGGAAATTGTTTCCAAAGAGCGCGGTAACAGTGTTGAAGGTCAATATTATTGATATTTTCTACTATCTGCGTTCTCCATTCTTGATATGAATCAGGATATTGTTCACCACAACAATGGTCGTTAAATTGATTTTTGCTTACCAATTTACATCCTTCGCCTACGGATTCTGAAACAAACTCACCATATCCAAATTTACTATCAGGATCGAACTTAAATATGCCGACGCGCTCGGCATCAAGAAACAAGCGAATATCCTGCGAAGCAATCTCAAAAATTGTAGACAAATCAAGAGATTGACGGATGTGTTGAGTAATTTCTTGAAGTAATATCGCCTTGTCGTACTGTTTCCGCAGAGCGATTTCTGCTTGCTTTTGGGCGAGAATAGCTGCCTCTGCTGCTTTTTTTGCTTTAATAATTTCACCTTCGTATAGGATACGCTGGCGGATACAGATCAAGATGCAATTGTTGACGAAGCTTCCTCCTTTCTCCCGACGCACAGCGTTGATCAGCATCGGTATATCACTACCCTCCTTTGACCTTAATGAGAAGTAAATTTCCTCTACTTTACCATGGAGCTTCAACAGGGGGAAGAAATGGGTTTGATAGAAAATCCGGCTGGCCATTGGCAGAATGAATTCCATCTTCTGTCCCCGCAGTTCATCGGTTTCGTATCCGAGTAATTGCAGTAATGTGGCGTTGACCATTACGATCGTACCATCGTCAGCAAACGAGAGGAATCCACAGGGTGACGTGTTGAGTAGCTCGTCTATCTGGTAGGTCATGTTTGCCATACAAATCAGGTAGTATGAGGTACACTCAAATACTCCTTAATCATCTCGATCGTCTCTTGTGGATGACTCAGGTGCGGGCAATGTCCCGTAGCTTTCATCACCCGTAGCGTACTTTTAGGTAGGTGGCGGTGGAGGTAATCCCCTACCTGGGTGGGAGCAATCACATCATCAGCGCATTGCAATATCAGTGTAGGTACTGATGCCTTGGGTAAATCACTGCGATTGTCAGAGTAAAAAGTTACCTCGGCAAAGCGACTTGCAATCACCGGATCCGTAGAGCAAAAACTTGTCTCAAGTTCCTCCGTTAACTCAGGACGATCCTCATTCTGCATCACCATTGGCGCCAGAAAGCTTGCCCAACCAATGTAATTTTTCTCCATGATATCGAGGAGATCCTCAATATCTTTGCGCTCAAACCCTCCGTAATAATTTGGTAAATCATTGATGTAGCAAGGTGAAGGCCCTACGAAAATCAGGCGATTAAAGTAATTAGGAGCTTGAATTGAGGACAGAAGGCCGATCATACTGCTGACAGAATGACCGACAAAAATTACATCCCTCAAGGCTAATTGTTCACAGATATCGAGGACATCCTGAACATAGCCATTGAGGTCGCTGTACCGTTCATAACTGTAGGCACTAATATCAGACTGTCCCGAACCTACATAATCAAATAGGATAATTTTGTAATCCTTCTCGAAGGCCTGTGTTACGAAACGCCACATATTTTGATCGCACCCAAATCCATGAGCAAACATCATCGTCTGGGTGCCTTGTCCTAAGACTTTTATATTATTCCGTAAGAAAATTTTTTTAGTCATTTGAGCGAGACGAGCATTAAATTAATTATAAGACTTTTGCGCGCTTTCATGAGGGACGATTGCTGATCCCACATAGTGGTAGACAACAATTCAGGATGTCGGATTAATTGAATGGCAACCTCAGCAATGGCAGGCTTCCTCAACATATAACGCTGCCCGATTTCCTAGGCGATCGCTTGTAACGATTCCCATTTCGCTGGGGCTTCCATTCCTTCAGCAATTATGCTGAGATTTAACCCCTCTGGGATTACAACTATGGGTTTTTGAATTCCGCGATCGCTCGGATCGCTGGCTAAATCGCGGACAAATGAGGGATCAATTTTGAGCGACTTCACCGGAAAATTTTTCAGGTTGTTAAAAGCAGAATAGCCAGTCGCAAAATCCTCGACATAAATCCCCATACCATGCTTTGATAATTTGCTCAAAACATGGTATGTAATGTCAACATTAAGCATCATTACAGTTTCCGTAATCTGTAGCTATAGATATTTCGGCTTCATCTCGGTGCGCTCAAGGATGCGATCGCTCTTAGCGATTAAAGTCGGTTGGCTGAGTTGACGTGCCGACAGATTCACCGCGATATTAGGAAGAATTAGTCCTGCTGCTAGCCACTGCTGATATTGCCCACAAGCTTGCTCTAAAACCCATTTGCTCTTCGGGCAAAATCAATCTAGTTTTTTCGGCGAGGGGAATACATCGATGGCGATGAATCCAACCTACTTCAGGAGAATGCCCTCCTCCTACTATAACTTTAACACCAGCAAGGCTACCTGTTTGCAAATCGAGTAGAGACAGGATTTTATGATTTTTGAGATGTCATTGAAATATACAATTTAGAGAAACAACAGCTTACCCCTAGATTTTTACCACAACCAATTTAGTGGGATTACTATAGCAAAAGGCGGTGATGAAGAAGGCAATAAAAGCTCCTATTTCAGCAATTAAGAACCTGCCAAATATTGTCGCGGTTGCTATAAATGTTCACAAAATCCTCAAATTAAAAAAGTTGGGTTTCCTAGCTCAACCCAACCTACTTTTAACAACGAATTACTGCTAACTCTCAAATATCCTCGTCATCTTGACCTTGCACACCCTGGAGAATCCGCGATAGCTCACTCTTCTCATTAATCGTAATCCGAGTCGGAGAACCGCTGATAATCCGTTCGTAACCACGGAACGAATCTTTAATTTGTGGGCCTCTTTCAGTAATTGTGTATTCCCGGATTCCTTTGTCGTGCCACGAACCGCGCATCTTAAACACATTAATTGCCCGCGACATTTCTCCTCGAATCTCTACATACTGCAGCATAATAATTGTGTCAGTAATCGTAGAAATATGGGAGTCGGTAATCGAATTAGAACCCATAAACTGGTCGCTTGTATTCGTAAAAAAGCCAGTGATTTCTTCCTGCTTCGCAAAACCTGTCACTCCGATCACAAATTGCCTGAAAGCATTATTGCTGACACCCCTAGCTAAAGCCGACAGCGAGTCTATAGCAATTCTAGAAGGTTTGAACTCCGCAATTTCTGATTTAATAGTCTGCAAGTGGTCTTCCAAACCAGCAGATTCCGGGTAAGTACACAGCAGCTTCAGCATTCCTTTCTGTTCCATTTCCTCAAAATCAATGCCCCAAGAATAAGCATTGCGGAACAACTGAGCTCGCGACTCTTCATAGGCAAACAGCAGCGCCCGATTGCCGTTCATACAAGCATTCTGCAAGAACTTGCTCACCAACAGCGTTTTGCCGGTTCCCGTTGCACCCGTAGCCAAAATAATCGAGTCTTTGAAGAAGCCGCCACCGCACATCTCGTCGAGAGTTTTATCGCCCGAAGAAACCCGCACGTTGGAAGACTTTTGAGTTAATCGCATCGCCCCTAATGGGAAAATATTAATTCCGTCATTAGTCATAGTAAAAGGATATTCGCCCTTCATATGAGTTGTACCGCGCAACTTCAAAATTTCGATGGTGCGGCGGCGGCGTTCTCCTTCCAATACGTTGCGAACAATCACCACATTATCCGACACAAACTCTTCCACTCCAAACCGAGCCACCGGGCCGTATTCTTCCACCCGTTCCGTCGTCATAACTGTAGTTGCTCCGACTTGTTTGAGGCGCGCAACTAAGCGAAAAATTTCTCGGCGCACCACCGATGCAGCATCGTACTGCTGAAATACGGCGGTAACAGAATCTATTGAAACCCGCTTGGCTTTGTACTTGCGAATGGCGTACTGAATTCGCTCGATTAAGGCTGATAAATCAAAATTTCCTACGATATCTTGACCTTCTGGATCGGGGGAAGCGTCCAAAATAAATAGCTTGCCTTCCTCGATTAACTGTGCTAGATCCCAACCGAAACTGCAAGCATTTTTAATAATATCTGTCGGAGATTCTTCAAAAGTTACGAACACTCCAGCTTCGTCAAAATGGGTAATTCCATTATAGAGAAATTGTACGGCAAATAAAGTTTTTCCCGTTCCTGATGTGCCACTGACTAGGGTGGTTCGGCCGATGGGCATTCCGCCGTGACTGATGTCATCGAAACCCTCAATCATCGTGCGAATTTTTTCAACTCCTGCCGTTACCAATCCTTCTCGTTTAACCGTTTGACTAATTTCATTCATGTCGATTTTTGTCAACTCTCAGTATTCTTTAGTTGTCACTCATTAACCGCGGATCGTGAGTCTTTGTACCCAGCTTTTAGTTTTGGCTCTTGCTCAATAACTAATGACTGCTGAATGCTGACTAATGACCCCGCCCAAAAACCGATACCGTGCCACGTACTCCTGTCGTGGAAAGATAGAAATTTTAGACTTTTGTTCAACCTCCCAGATTCATCTGTGGAGTAAATCTAAAATCTAAAATCGTTCGACGATCGCGCGACTCGACGCTTCGACGCTCGCGCTCGCCGAACGTTTGACGCCAAACCGAAGTCTCAAATCTAAAATCGACTGACTCTTACCTGATTATCTTATGAATTCAGGTCTTCTTCGCGAAGTTCTTCATAGAGCAAATCTAATCCTATCAGAACTTTCTCACGATCGGACAAATCGCCAATAATTTTTCGCACCGGCGGCGGCAGGATTTTGGCCAGCGTCGGGGTTGCCAATATTTTGTCCTCTTCTGCTAGCTGAGGGTTTTTGAGAACATCTATGACTTTCAGCGCGTAGACACCTTGAAATTCTTGTTCTAGGATGTCCTTTAGGGTTTTCAAAGCTCGCACTGAGTTGGGAGTATTCCCCGCAACGTATAGCTTCAGAACGTAGGTTTTCTTCAGAGGACTCATGAACTTTTTTAAATGTTGAGTATTAGTTGTCAGATGTTAGTTGTAGTTGTTATTTGTCTTAAATCCGCTGTTCTTTGTTATTTTATAATAATTTCAGCCTCACGCTCGATCGGCAGTTGGTCGGCTCCTTTATTTTTTGTTAGATTCTACCTTCTACCTTTTGTTTCTTCAATTATGCCAAATCCCTGCTACATTCTACCTTGAGATGTCTCTTTCGGAATCGATCGCCGATACATCTCGCACATATGAGCGATCGCGTCAATCAGGGTCAAACGGTAATCTAGCAATATTTCCTCGCTGCGCCCTTCTAATTTTAGCTGTTTAGCAAACTCGTCCATCAATTCCATGTGAATTTCTACAATTTGAGTCACGGGAACGTCAGCAAAAAAAGCCAAATTCACAAATTCATCTATTTGATTGTTGACGGCAGCATCTTGAGAAAAGTAATTCAAAACGATGTCGCGATAACTTGACTTGAGTTGCTCCAAAAACTTTTGCTTTTCGGGGGCCGACAGATTTTTCAAAAAAATCTGAGAATTTCTTTTATAATACACACCTAAGTATCCTAATCGCTCCCGTAATTTTTCCGCCAGTCGCCGCTGCTGTCGGCTGAGCAAACTTTGAGCAGTCAATTGGGCTGTCGCATCGACGGTTACGGATTGGTAATTGACAGGAACCGGAGTTGAAAGTTTCAGAAATTGTGCGATCGCCCGATCGATAGCGGCAGCTATGGATCTCGATCGAGCGATTGCCAGTTGCACCTCAGCAGGGTGATAAAAAAAAGCACAGCTTTCGTCTTGACTCTGGTTGGCGGTACTGGCTGCGGCCTCAAAACCATCTGAATATGGTGCTTCGGGCTTGCCATCTACCTGCGCGTGAGGCGAAAAAATCACAGCAGGCAAAAAGAGCGATCGTTCTTGCAGCTTCCCCAGAAGCGATCGCAGATCCCCATCCACCTCCAAAACCAAACAATCAAGGTGATAATTGTGTTTAAGGAACCCCAAAAGCTCCACTGCCGACTTAATGTGCGTTAAAGTATAGCGTTCGCCTCTCAAAAGCTCGATCGCAGAGGCTGCAATTTCCTCAGAGCGGACAAAAATACCGATAGACAGTTGAGGAAGCAAAGCTGTAGGTGCACCACCTAAGTTGCCTGAAAGTGCTGGATCGCTCAGAGTTGATATCTCCTTTACAAAAAACTTAACATTTTAACAATCATCTCAACATTTATTTTAACCAATCTTAACCGCAAAATAAGTGATGCGCTTCTACCAGAGGAAGAATCAAAGTGTACTCCGTGGTTTTTGTGTCAAGCACCCTGAGCGTGATTTCTGCAATTAAGCTTAAGCCTTAAAATAATTGCTAGTCGCCTCAAATCAGGCGTAGGCATCGAACTCCCCGGTCTCGGTGCGGATAACGAGCCTGATAGCGAACTGATATAAAACAAATAAGATACAGAAATTCGCAGCTACATTGAGCATCAAAAATATTACTGCTCTCGCGAGCAGACTTTCAGGTTTGTTATGCCACTCACCACCCCCAGTCTCAAAAATTTTATCGAGCCAGTGCCGCTGTGCCTCCAAACGAGTGCGCTAGAATCGCTGCAGTCAATTTTCAGCTCCTGCAACTGCGATCGAGTCGCAGTAGTCAACGAACAGTTACAGCCGCTGGGATTAGTGTACCTCCGCAGCCTTTGGGCTTGGGGAGCCGATCGCACAAACGACGGGCCGCAACCTTTGTCAGAAAGCTCGATCGCGATCGAACCAGTCAGAGCATTACCCGCCACTATGAGCGTCAGGGAATTCTGGGAGTACCTGCAAACAGAAGAACAGAACACCCCAGCCCAGCCAAACCGCCAAACCGCCGGCATTTCATCAAACAACCCGATCGCCGTCACAGATGCCAGCGGTCAATTTTTAGGAATGCTAGACAGCCTGAGCCTGCTGCAATTCGCCGCACTCAACAGCAGCTCGCTCTGCAGCCTCACAGAGCAGGAAACAGCCGTCAAAGAAATCGAATTAAAACCGGTTTCCGAAGCCATCGCCACGGCCCTAGGCGCTCAAGTACGCTTTTTAGAAGCAGGATTGAAACCTTCGGAAAACCTCAACTCCCTAGTTGAACTGTTGGAAAAACTGCCCCTGCCCCTGAGATTGCAAACCCCAACCGCACAAATAGTCAGTCAAAACGCAGCGTGGCGGATTTTGCTGGGAGCAGGCCCCGAACCAGTTCCCGAACCAGCAGCAAATTTGGGTAAACACTCGCCCCGCAAACCAAGCAATTTAACAAGCGAATACAAGAGCGTGCAGTTTGAGGCCATCACCAAAGACTGCAGGAGCCTAGTAGGAGCAAGTAGATCGGGCGATTCCCTGCGGGATAGCTTCGCCGCGCGTGATTCAACAGCAGCCACCAGTTGCCCACTACCCTTGTACGCCGCCGCCTCCCCCTCAACCTTAACCGCTCCAGCTTGGTGTCCCATGGCCGGCAAACCAGACACCTACATTTGCGAGTGTCCCGTACAAAAAGGTCAAGAACGGATCTGGCAATTTGTCAAACAGCCGCTCTCAGACAAGCTAATTTTAGTAATGGGACAAGATGTCACCGAAGAACATTTAGTCGCCAAAGAACTAGCAGCGAAAAACGCAGATTTAATCCACCTCAACCGACTAAAAGACGAATTTTTATCCTGCATCAGCCACGAACTAAAAACCCCCCTCACCGCCGTCCTCGGTTTGTCCAGCCTCCTCAAAGATAAATTGATCGGAGAACTCAACGATCGCCAAACACGCTACGCCAAACTAATCCATAAAAGCGGGCGGCATTTGATGACAATAGTTAACGACATTTTAGACTTGACCCGGATGGAAACCGGGCAGCTAGAACTAATTCCCGAAGCAGTGGAAATAGCATCAACCTGCCAAAGAGCCTTTGAACAAGCAAAACAACTGCAACAGCAAGAAGAAAAAAACCCTCCCGCCCCCAGCAAAACGGACGGTACAGCCAACGCAGAACCATCCGCCCAAATAGAATTTACACTCGAAATAGAACCGGGACTGAGCCAATTAATTGCCGACGAACTGCGACTGCGGCAAATGCTAGTTAACCTCCTTTCCAACGCCCTAAAATTCACAGAAATCGGTGGCAAAATCGGATTGAAAGTAAATGTTTGGGAAGGCTGGATCGCATTCACAGTTTGGGACACTGGCATCGGCATCCCCGCCGACAAACAGCACCTAATCTTTCAGAAATTTCAACAGCTAGAAAGCCCCCTCACCCGCCGCTTTCAAGGAACCGGACTGGGACTGGTACTGACTCAACGCCTAGCTCGGCTCCACGGCGGAGACGTTTCGTTTATTTCCTCAGAAAACCAAGGCTCTCAATTTACCCTGCTGCTGCCACCAACTCCTCCGGGAAACAGCAGCGAAGAAGTCCCGGCACCGGGAGCCGCTGAGGAAGAATTATTAAAACCCCAATATCAGATTCCGATCGCCAATTCTCGCTCTCGTTTAGTATTAATAGTCGAAGCAGTTCCCAAATATATCGAAGATTTAACCAACGTCATCTCAGGTTTGGGCTACCAAGTAATAGTGGCCCGTTCCGGCACCGAAGCGCTGGAAAAAGCCCGCAGGTTTAGTCCCGAAGCGATTTTCCTCAACCCGCTGCTGCCCCTGCTGTCGGGTTGGGACGTGCTGACGCTGCTCAAGAGTGACCCGGATACCCGATCGATTCCGGCGATCGTCACGGCCACCAGAGGCGAAAAAGAACGGGCCAGTGTCAACAGGGCCGAAGGCTTTTTGAGCTTGCCGGTGGAAGAACCCGCTTTGCGGCGGCTGCTGGCAGACTTGATCGGCCACAGTAATGCTAGTAGCGCCAAAGTAAGGAGTTCTTTAACCGTGTTGTGGCTCAGCCCGCAAAACAGTTCGTCTCAAGGTTCCGCTTTACTGCTCAACCCCAACTACTGCCGGGTTTTAGAAGCAGACGACCTCGGCCAAGCAGAACTCGTGGCCCGAATTTGGCGGCCCGATGCGATCGTCTTAGACGGTACAAGTCAACTGCAAAACCCCTTAGCTTTTATCGAACAGTTAAGTCGGTCTCGAAATTTGGGTTCTCTCCCCTTGGTGACTTTAGACTCCCGAACTACGCAACTGGCAAATCAAGTCAAAGGATTGTCCGTATTTCCCTGTTTAGCCACTAGCAGTCCCGACGACGGTGAAACTTCACCAACCGGGTTAATGCCAAGTGCTTTGTGGCAAGTAATTCAAGTTGCTGCGGGCATGAGTTGGAAGCCCAGCATTTTATTTGCCGACATTTCGACTTTACCGGATTTGCACTCCTCTTCTGGGGGGAAGCCGACGGGAGAATTGGAACATGGCGATCGATCGACCGCGGCCGAGATTCCCCTCCCCAATTCCCAGTTTTCTACTCCCAACTTTCAAGCTTTGATTCAGTACGTCCAAACCGCAGGATTTCGAGGGTCGATCGCTCAGAGCTGGACAGAAGTTTTGCAGCAGTTGCAATATCAAAGCGTTGACTTAGTTTTGCTGTGCTTGCGAGATGCCCCCTCAGAATCCCCCGCTATGTTGCAGGCGCTATCGAACCTGCGGCAAATGGCAGTAAAACTGCCAATTTTAGTCTGGGATTATCGATCGGCTGTAAATTCGGAATCCGAGGCGATCGACTTTCTACTGCAAGAAGTATCTGCCAAAATTTTGCCTTCTTCCCTATCGGCAGCACAATTGTTAGACAAAATTCAACAAGCTTTATTAACTCACTAAAATTTTTGAAAATGAAGGATTTACCAGGTTTAGATTGAATAATTTACTCCTTTATAACCAGTAAAAACAAAAGAGTATTTAGGACAAAAAAAAGGATTTTTTAAGTTTTAAAATATAAACCGCGAAGCGTTATTTATTGACTCATTTAAGTTGCTAATAACTCATAATTGTGCCTATTTGTAGTGAGGTAATCAGTCGTGTCTAAAACAGTGAATAAAAACGACAATCCAGAATGTAAACATAATTTGAGAAGTATTTAAATGAAAACCAAAAAGTGTTGCGAGTCAAGAAGCAATATCAAAACTCAAAAATATGAGTTATTATAGGCGATCGAGAAACCCTTATATTTTTTTCTGGGGCTGTACAGTGCCTAATCGCATTCCTTTAATATCTCTGCTACTCGCACTCGGTTTGGGGGCAATGCCCGAGCCTGCTGTTGCACAGGCACTCCTGCCTTACACCCTGCAAATCGACTCGGCCCAACTCGAACAAACGGCATTGAGCCTTGCAGAAGAAGCCGTCCAGCTAGCCAGACTCCAGCAGTACCAACTAGCGGTACCCAGAGCCGAACTCGCCACACAGTTAGCCCCCAAAAATGCTCAAACTTGGACTTTGTTAGGTAGCTTGTACCTTCAAGTCGAGCAGTTTGACAAAGGCATTGAAGCTTTGGGACAAGCTCAATCTCTGTCGCCCGAAAATCCATCAATTAAATTTGTCTTGGGAGAAGCTCACTTTCGGAAAGCGAACTACGAGAAAGCAGCCGAATATTTGCAAGCAGGATTAAAACTCAAACCAGACACTCCAGGTGCATTATTTGATTTAGGCAATGCTTTTTATAAGCTGAAGCGGTTCGATCAGGCGATCGCCCAATACGAAAAAGCCTTTGCTTTAGAAAAAAACCTGTGGCCTGCTGTCAACAATATCGGATTAGTCAAATACGAAATGGGAGATGTTGATAGCGCCATCAAACGCTGGCAAGAAGCGATCGCGATCGACGACAAAGCAGCCGAAGCAATGCTAGCTCTAGCAGTAGCATTCTACACCAAAGGTGACAAAGAAAAAGGCTTAGCGATGGGAGAAGCAGCTCTGAAACTCGACAAACGTTATGCTACCGTAGAATATCTCAAAGAAAACCTCTGGGGCGATCGTTTAATCGCAGATACCCAAAAGTTGCTAGCCACTCCTGAAATCAAAGCAGCACTGACTAAAATTCAAGACGCCCCACCCCCTCCCCAACTGTCGCCTTAATTGTAGTTAAGTTAGTAGTGAGGACTTCAGTCCTCAAAGTGTTGTTTAACTGAGAACCAACTATCTTATTCAGAACTAAGACCAAAAAATAGTTGAATACGTTATGGGTAGAGGTAAGGTGCGCGCACAGCGCACCCTACAGATAGAGTTGGTGCGTAAGTTTTATTATTGCCACGAAGCAGTCCCTGTCTACAATTCTCCAATCTAAAATCTAAAATCTAAAATCTAAAATCCCATGACCCCCTTAAGCTGGACAGAATTAGAAGCCCTCACAGACTTTGAAGTCGATCGCACAAACGGCCCCACCAACGCTCAATCCCGCTTGCGCCTCTTCGGTAAAACCGAATCCGATGTGCGAGTCACCCTGTACCGCGATAACCATGCTTGGTGTCCCTACTGCCAAAAAATCTGGTTGTGGTTAGAAGAAAAACAAATCCCCTACCGCATTGAGAAAGTTACGATGTTCTGCTATGGGGAAAAGGAAAGCTGGTATAAGCGCAAAGTGCCATCGGGAATGCTACCGGCGATCGAACTAGACGGCCGCATCATCACCGAAAGCGATGACATCTTAATCGCGCTGGAACGAGTCTATGCCCCCTTGGGTTTGGGCATGGAAAATCCCGCAGTAATACCCATGCGGCGGTTAGAGCGACTGCTATTTAGAGCCTGGTGCTCTTGGCTGTGCTACCCAGCAAGTTCAGCCAAAGTAGAACAACACAACCGCAACCAATTTATCAGCGTCGTCGCCCAGGTAGAAAAGGCCTTGGCTAGCACTCCGGGGCCTTATTTCCTCGATGAATTTGGCACTGCGGATGTGATCTTTACGCCCTACGTCGAACGGATGAATGCCAGTCTTTACTACTACAAAGGCTACTCGATGCGCGAAGAAAACCCGCGCTTTGCTGACTGGTTTGCGGCGATGGAAACCCGCCCTACCTATCGCGGCACTCAGAGCGACTTTCACACCCACGCCCACGATTTACCGCCTCAGATGGGCGGGTGTTATGAAAATGGCGAACCTCAGATGCTACTCAATAAGGCCCGCGTGGATAATGGGCCTTGGGCTGGCCTGCCGGATGTGATGTATCCAGAACCGGAAACCTCCCGCGCTGAAGCACTTCACCGCGTCATTAAGCACCAGCGCAACATCGTTCGAGTCAATCCTGCTGATGACAAGTTATTCGATGAGGCTTTGCGTTGTGCTTTAACTTTGATGATGACTGGCGAAGTTTGTACGCCGCCGGCTGGTTCTGATGCGGCTTTGCGGTATTTGCGCGATCGGGTGAATGTGCCCCGTGATATGTCGATCTACGCGGCCAAGCGATTGAGGGAAGCGTTGGAGGAAACGGCGGCTTTGGTGGGTGATGGCCAAGGTTCTCCGATTCTGCTGAAGCATCGGCGAGATCAAGATCCGGCTAATTTTGTGTAGGATTCTAGGGCATATCGGAATCAGACGGAATCGGCGTTGCTGCTGCTCTACTTCATCAGCTTGCTATCTGCTCGATCGTTGTGCTACCATTGGTAGTATTAAAAGTGGCATACATAATATGAAAGTATCTATCTCTTTGCCAGATGAGCTAGTGCGTTACATTGACGATCGTGTAGAAAATCGCAGTCGGCTAGTTGAGCTTTTATTGCAAGCATGGCGCAAACAACAAGAAGAGCAGGCAATGGTAGAAGCCTGTTTATTGCTGGATGAACTGAGCGATCAATTAACCGATGAGGATGAAGCATGGCAGCAAGCAGCGATTACCGACTGGGAAGCATCTGGCTTGTGACTTTCGATCCGTCAGTTGGTACAGAAATCCGCAAGACTCGACCAGCGGTAATTATTTCAGGAACTGTTTTTAATCAACGCAGCAAGGTAACTGTTCTACCCATCACTTCTGCTGTTCCCAACGATGGTTTACGGCCTGTTGTTTTGCCTGTGATTCCTTCGACTCTCAATGGTCTGAGTACCGAGAGTTTTATCGTGTGTGTCGATCCGATGACGTTTGATAAACGCAGACTTGTGCGCTGTGTTGGGCAATTGGAGTTGCAACAACTCCAAGAAATTCAACAAATTTTGGCTCGATATTTAGAACTTGAAGAGTAGGGTAATGCAAAAGCTGGCGGGTTAGCGATATAGCATCGAGTGACGCAGGATTGCTGGATTGTTGAAGAACTTTCCTACATTTCGCCCTTTGGCATCGGTTGGTAGCATGGCTAGTGATTACTTTTTTGCTCCCGATCGCCCCTGAAATTAACCCTTAGTAGTGGCGGTATAGCGATCGCTTAGTTTTTGGAGTCTCATATTTTCTTTGATCTCATCATGGGGAATTAAGACATATTTCCAAGGTTTGCCACCGTGCTTTAGCATATAGTCCGAAGCATATTGACACCATTGAACTGCGACATCTTTCTTAGCAAGCACTTGAGGATTGTCAATTTCATTTCGAGCTTTTGGTTCCAGCATATAGATAACTTCTTCTGTTTCAGCAACAAAATCTGGTTGATATTCTGAATATTTTCCCTGCCATTTGTAATAAAGCTGAAATTGTCCTTTTGCGGGTTTAAACCATTTGATTGCATCCCGTTCTAAAATCAGTGCTAGTATTCTTTCTGCTTCCGCTTCAAATTTCTGTTCTCGATAGAGGCATTTGGAGAAGCCTGTAAACAGATATTTGGACATATTGCTTTTGTCTCGTGGCGAAGATTGATAATCAAGGCAATTATTAGCATTTGTAGTGTATGCGCTATCTTTTAAGGCTGTAAAACCTTTACTGATTTTGACTTCATAACCTGTTGTTTCTTCCCAGAAATTTTGCTGCATTTGGCTGCGGACAAAATTGGTAATTTCCCTTTGGTAATAGCGTAAAACTTTCTGTGTATCTCCTTCCGATAAGTAGGTCATAAAATGACTGATAACTTGACCCGCCAGGTCATAGAGTAAATCAGCGTGTTCGTCATAGGCAATATCATCGAAGTTGACTAGATTTTTGACAATATAGTTTTCAAGCCGTAATTCTTCAAAGTTTTCTTTGTTAATTCCCATACGTTCAACTTTATTCGTTGTTAGGGATTGAATATGTAATTCTTCTTGGGAGGGAACGGGATAATTTAAGCCTGTGACATCTAGGGCAAAAGACCTGAAACCCGATCGCACTTCCCCTTTAGGAATAACCAGAATCTTAGGAATATTGATGGTTTGCTGAATCACTAAATTCGTTGTTTTCGCAACGATCGCTTCAATATCTGGAGGTGCTATTATGCCTTCAAGTTCCATTTGTGCGGGTTGATATTCTCTAGCTACGGCTTCGCGCACCCTTCCCTGAACTTGTGGGGATGCGAGATGGGCGGTGGTTGGGACTTCTTCGGGCCGGCTTTCAAGCTTTAGGATTTCTTGGTATGTAAGCTGTGCAATCTTTTGTTCTATAGGTGATTGAAATAGCGATGGTTGAATATTTTGGGGTTCTGTTTCAGGTAAATTATCAGGTAAATTAATGGGTTGTTCGGGGTGAAGTCCTAGATTTTGGGCTAGTTGCGATCGCGAAATTACTGTTTGTGTCTTTTGCTGTAAGTCTTCATCTGTAAGGATAATTTGTTTTAAGCGGATTTGGGATTCTGGGCGTTTTGCTTCATCGACAATTTCTTGAAATTTGTCATGGGCGACGATATTTAGGCGATCGACTATTTCTACACCTGTACGCATTCCATAGGGCAAACGCAAGCCCCTTCCAATAGATTGCTCGATCAGGATTTTGGAATTTGCGGCTCTCAGAGGGACAATTGTATAGAGGTTGGTGACATCCCAACCTTCTTTGAGCATATTTACATGGATAACTATTTCAGTAGGTTCATCAGTATGTTCTACTTTGAGCAATCGCTCTACCATTTCATCTTCTTGAGCGCCCGTTTTACTAGAGTCAACTTGAATAACTTTATGTTTATAATTTCCTTCGGAAAACTCATCAGATTGAATGAGTTCCATCAGTTTTGAGGCGTGGGTAGTGTCACGGGCAATAACTAATACAAAAGGTTTAACAATCGTTCTTCCAGTTTGAATAGCATAGGTTTCTAATTCAGCTTTAATATTTTCATGGAGATAGATGCCATCTTCTAGTTTAAGACGCTCGATCGCTTCTGGTGACATTGACGCGGGGTTAAAGTCTTTGCGGGTGACGACGGCAGGATCTTTAACAAATCCATCGGTTATGGCACGTCCGAGGGGATAGTCATAGATGACATTTTTGAAAGCTACTGAACCTTTATTGGTTTCGACAAAGGGTGTGGCGGTAAGTTCTAGCCCCATTAATGGTTTTAATTCATTGATAGCGCGAACTCCTGCTGAGGCGCGATATCGGTGCGATTCATCCATGAGAATTACGAGGTCTTTTAATTGAGACAGGTAATCAAAATAGCTTTCGCCAATATATTCGGATAGTCGTTTAATTTTAGGGCTTTTGCCACCACGCACTTCTGAGTTAATTTTTGAGATATTAAAGATATTAATTTTGCATGAAATTTGTTGATCTAAGATCGTTCGCGCATTCATTTCATAGTTGTCACCTGTGATGATGACTGGTGGAGAGATCGCAAATTCAGAGATACCCGTAAATACATATTTTGAGGTGTTGGGCGTAAAGTCGGTAATTAGTTTGTTATAAATGGTTAGGTTTGGGGCAAGGATAAAAAAGTTTTTAATGTTATATGCTAGGTATAAATAACTAATAAATGCGCCCATGAGTCGAGTTTTACCAACACCTGTGGCTAGGGCAAAACATAGGGAGGGAAAGTCGCGCTCGAAGTCAGTAAACGTTGGGAATTCTTTTTTGAGGGCGACTAAACTTGTTTCTCTATCTGTGATGTCTGGGATGGATAAGAGTTCACAAATGCGATCGATAATTTCTAAAGATTGGCGCTGAGGATGGCGCAGACTGAGACGATTAGAAATATTATTAACCAGTTTATTTATCATAGGTATCCAGGTCAAATAGTGATAGTTGTCCGAACTTTGGGGGTGCTTTTGGCAAGTTTTCAATTTTTAGGCTGTAATCATCATGTCCCCATTCACACCGTGAAAGGATTTGTTTGGGAATTTTTTTAACGGTGAGGTTTGGGAATATGTCGGTTTCGCTTCGAAAGGCGGTACATAAAACAAGTAGGGTGCGTTCTTGTCCTACTTCGTCTGCAAGTTTGGATAGTTGTTCGTGACTAAGATTTTGGGTGGTGACATAGATAAAGTCGCTTTCAGTGGAATAGCCATGTTGCCAATACAAAGTGTCGGATGGTGCGTAGGTGAAACCTTCGATTTTGCAGAGTGCTTCGGCAAGCATGGCGGCGTTATAGGTTTTGTTGATCACCCAATTATCCCATTTGTCTTTTTCTAGTAGGGATGGTGCGAGACGATAGTAACGAAACCCACCGCCACCTTTCCAGTTAACTGCTTTAGTAATTCCCCCTTGATCTTCGCCATCAATTACTTTTTTGAGTCGGGGAATGATATGGGTATGACAATGTTCGCCGAGTTCAATCATGATCCAGCGTCTTCCCATTTTCTGCGCGACTGCGCCTGTTGTTCCTGAACCTGCAAAAGAATCAAGAACCAGATCACCTATTTCTGTAGAAATTTGTAAGATGCGACAAATAATATCTTCTGGTTTTGGTGTTTCAAACAAACTATTCTCGCCAAACAAAATCTTTTGATGTGCTTTGGTTTGTCGCGTAGTATCGAGATCGTTCCAAATTGTTGGATACGGACGAGAAGGCTCCTCGGCTGCAAATTCTCTTGTATACGGAACCCATCGCTTTATACCGTTTTGTTGGCGCTGTTTCCAAATTAAATTTCCTTGAGCTATCAAATCTTCAACTCCTTTTTTACCTATCGCCCAGCAAGCCTCTCGGCCATCGTCATGGATTGGAAAAACTGTTGTACCATCAGGAGCAATAACTGGAAAAAACATTGATGGTCGATCTGACCGAAGACTACTTTTGCCGTTCTTTTTTAATAATCGATCTCTGTAAGGGCGATCTGACTCTGAATCAGGTTGTCTATAAGCATGGAGAATTGAGTTATCAGGTTTCTGTTTAAACTGTACTAATCTCGGATCTTTTACAAAACACAGAACGTATTCATGATCGGGTGTAATGGCAACTTTATTATCGTTAGGGCTATCAACTTTTCTCCAAATAAAAGATGTAATAAAACAGTTGCGACCAAAAATTTCATCACAAACCACTTTTAAATAATGTGCTTCATTGTCATCAATCGCGATCCATAAAGAACCATCATTCGATAATAAATTACGCAAAATCTCTAAACGATCGCGCATTAAACCAAGCCAGATAGAATGTTCAATTCCATCATCATAATGTTCAAAAGCTGAGCCTGTATTATATGGCGGATCGATAAAAATACACTTAACTTTTCCTGCAAACTCAGACTCTAAAGCCTTGAGAGCCAACAAATTATCCCCAAAAATTAAGCGATTATCAAAAATATCATTTTCACTCACCTGATGAGCAGCATGATAAGATATTTCTGGATCTTCCAGTAAAATTCGCGGCTCCAGCTTGGGGCGAATATCCTTACCAACCCATGTTAGTTCTAGTCTCTGCTTCTTATTCATAATTAATATCTATCTCAAAAGTTAAACTGTAGGTATATTCGGATTTTCAGCCTGAGCATCCCTGCGATCTAACTCCTGCATTACCTCACTCGTTAAAGGCCTAACATCTGTGATATTCCTAAAAATAGCAAGATATCCCTTGTTGTCACTAGCAAATCGAGATTCAGCAACAGTGTAAACAACCTCAGCAAGCTCTAACCCAATTCGTGAAAGTTGCATTTTATCGTCCTCAGACAAATAAACTTCATGCTTATTTAGCAAAGGTTTATAGCGTCTTGCAAGAATATCTATAATAAAAAATCTACCATGCTTATAAAACTTTTTTTGTTGACCTGTTGCAGCATTTTCTGAAGCCGAAAAAATTTCATCCAGATATTGAAAAATTCGCACATAACGACACAGCGTAACTCCTGAAAGCCCATCACTAAACAATATATCATAATAACGCTTATAAATCTGACTAATTTCTCTCTTTGCTGCAACCACTATTTCCGTATCACCGCTAAAACAAGCAAGGGCAACTGCCGCCTGTTCAATCGTAATCGCATCCTGACTCCGCTCCGCCGATGGTCGATATTCGTAAACAATATTCGATACCATACATTCCTGTCGCAAACGTTCTTGATTGGAATCTAACGCGGCAAAATAAACATCGCGCACAGCATTTTGCGTATTTCTTGCTCCAGTAATTTTTTCGCCAATATTATCAGTCTCCGTCCCCACTTCAATAATTGTAACTAATAACTTTGCATCAGCAGATATTGAACCATTAGCATTATAAACAGCAGCGATAGCTCCTACCGTTTGCGCCCCATTCACGACGGAAAAACCTTTTAAAGTAAATTGAGTTGATTCCTGTTTGTGTCCTGATGGCAGACTAATTATCGAACAAGTAATCGTCAGACCATTGTTGAGATAAAATAGTTCAGATGGTTGCTCTTTGACAGTGTCCGCAATCGCTAAGTTAACATCCTCTGCACCTAGGTAATAACGGATATTTTTCTCAAAAAGCGACTTATTATGCTGTTGATATAAAGATGCAAGTTCTGAAGCCTTAACCAATCCATAAAATGCCCTACGCGGCCGATCTAAACAATGCCAGTTTTCCAATGTCAAGACTACATCAACAGGGGCGATCGCTTGTTTGGCTGTCAACCAACCATGTGTTATGCTAATATTTAAATCTTGCCATTCAAAACGTTGATCGAACTGATTCAGTTCAGTTTTTAACTGATCGAGATCCGCAATCACATGAGAGCTAAGGCTTTCATCAAGATATATATTACAGCCAACTATTTTTACCCCGTTAGTATTTAAAGCATCTTCAACCTCTTGCTGCAACCGCACAAAGCCATCATTAAATTTCTGAAAACGTTGATGGACTAAATCTCTAATCCCATCACAAAATTTCTTATTATCACCCATATTTGGAGCATTCCCTGCCTTAGCCTGCACCAACAAAAGCAAATTTTTCATCCGATCGAAATAAATGGCATCAATCCCATTATCATTTTCCCCATTGATAATTGAGTTAGCCGCTTGAGCTGGGGTAATATCGGCAAGATTGGCGATCGCAAATGCAGCCAAAGAACGACTCAATCGATTTTTTTCATGTTGCTCTGGTGTCCAGTTTCTATGAAGCTGCGCGGTCATTTGAAAATAATCCTGCTTTAGTACCTCAATAATTTGACTTTTTTGGTAATTTAAAATTTGTTTTTTTTTCATTGTTGGGATATTGATACTTTATTAAAAACCATCAGTTTTTGAGAGAAAAAATGCAACTATTAAAACTATCGCACTCCTGAATCTATTCACATAAAAAAGAAACAAGGAGGAGGGTTTTTTAACGATTTCCCCCTTCCTCTTCACTTCTAAAAATCCCTCATTTGAGCAGTTTGAACTGCTACTTCTTTAATCTGGGCACCGCGCCGCACTTTCAGTTTCAGAATTTGACCGATTTTGCTGTTGTCCACCAAACTTTGCAACTGTTCGGCTTCAGTCACTGCCTCACCGTCAATTTGAACGATGACATCCCCTTTGCGAATCCCTGCTTTCTCAGCAGGAGTGTTGGGCACAACTCGCATCACTAACACTCCCTTAACTTCCGGCACAATCAAAGGAGCATTGGGGTCAGAATTATTCTCTCTGGCCATTTCAGGAGTCAAAGCAATCATCTGAATCCCCAAAAACGGATGGCTGACTTCTTCTCCGTTGGCTAGCTGCGCGTAGATGGCTTTGGCTTTGTCGATCGGAATCGCAAAGCCAATACCCATTGCATCGGCTCGAATCGCCGTGTTGATGCCAATCACTTCTCCTCTGCTGTTTAACAGGGGGCCACCGGAATTGCCGGGATTGATGGCGGCGTCGGTTTGAATAAAATCAAGGCGCTTGTCGGGAATGCCGACGGCTGCACTGGAGCGTTTGAGGGTGCTGATAATGCCCAAGGTGACGGTGTTGTCAAATCCCAGGGGGTTGCCCACGGCGATCGCCCAATCTCCCACTTTCACCGCGTCTGAATCTCCTAGGATTGCCACGGGCAAGTTAACTTCCTTGGTATTAATTTTGACAACAGCCAAATCTGTTACTTCGTCAGTACCTTGCACTTCTCCTGGAAATGTCCTGCCGTCATTTAAGGTGACAGTCACTCGATCGGCTTTGTCAACTACGTGGGCGTTGGTTAAAACAATCCCGCTTTTGTCAATGATGAAGCCCGAACCTTGACCGCGCAAGCGTTCTTGTCTGGGGGTCAGGCTGCGTAAATCTTCTCCCAAAAATCTGCGGAAAAAGGGGTCTTCCATTAAGGGGTCGAGGTTGCGGCTGACAGTGCGCTCGGTATCAATGCGAACAACTGCCGGCCCGACTCGATCGACTGCCGCCGTTACAAAACTGCCGGTATCCGCCGGGAGTTCCGAGCTCCGCAGCGCTAACAGTTGCGGATTCGCGGCAGTGGCTGGGGCAGTCTGGAACTGCAACTTGGGCGGATTTTTGCCATCAGCGGCGGCGGCTGCGGCGGGTGCAGCATTGATTGTTAAAGCACTCAGGGCGATCGTCATTGCTAAAATTAGGGCGAACCAACGAGCACCTGTTCGAGGTGCGGGGCGAAAAAACTTAAATAGTCGCATAGCGTCAATCTTTGTTAGTCTGGGTTAGTCTGGTAAAGGTGTGCGATCGTGCGGACTCAATAATCTGCATAATCTGCCACTATGAAGATCCTAAATATATTTTGACAATTCCCGCATCCAGGATACCCGCCACGTGATTCATCCGTCCAGAAATAAAAAACCTGTATCCGATGACACTTGCCCCCGAACTTATCCGTGGGGTCAATCTAAAATCTAAAATCTAAAATCGCGCAATCGATTGACAGTTACAATACATGAGTCACGAGCCCGCACCAACTCACCCTATTCTGAATTCTAACTTTAAAAAATTCCCTAGTAATACCAGTTTCAAAAAAAGAATGCAACTCTAGGCCCGTGGGCCCAACCATTACGAAATCACTCATTCCCAATCTAAAATCTAAAATCTAAAATCTAAAATGGTATAACCCCAATGATTCTATCTGATACTTCTACTGACAAATCCTTGCCCTCAAATTCCCACCACCATCACGACGCTGAATCAGCCCACCCTCACCATCACGATGAAGAATCGATGCGGCGGCTGGTAAATCGCTTGTCTCGGATTGAGGGACACGTCCGCGGCATTAAAACAATGGTTCAAGAAAACCGTCCCTGTCCCGAAGTTCTGGTGCAAGTTGCTGCGGTGCGAGGCGCGCTCGATCGCGTAGCGAGAATCATTCTTGACGAACACTTAACTGAGTGCATCGCCAGAGCCGCGAAAGAAGGCAATATCGATACGGAAATCGAAGAGTTGAAAGCCGCTTTGGATCGGTTTTTGCCTTAGCCGCTGCCAATTTTTACATCCATATAACAAAACCTGCAAGTTAGACAAAACTTGCAAGTTATTCTTTCTGGCTAATTTTTTAAGCATCTTTCACAAACGCGGGAAAAGCATCAAATTTTCTCCCCTTCACCCCCATTGCCACAACATATAATTTATATGCTTCGCAGTTTAGGAGAGCGAGTTTTGTTAAAAAAGAATTAGTCCGGTTTGTCGTGATGACGCAACTCCTCAAGATATTCAAAAGCTGACGGTTAACCATTAGATAATCGGTGCTTAATCCGACGTGGTATGAACTGTCTAGACTTTCGTCAGCTTGGCTTTTAGGTGATATCTGACTGTTGCATAAACTGCTTTATAGGAAGCCTCAATGCTGTATTCCTGCTGCAACCACTCTTGAATTTCTCCATAGCTTTTAAAGCCTTTCTGGGGGTCGCTGAGGCGCATTGCCAAACTAGCGCGGGCAAGAGGTGGAATGGCCGGCTTACGGCCACCGCTGTGCTTTGTTTCGAGGAGTCCTTCGAGTCCGTCAGATCGGTACTTTCTCAGCCACCGCTGCACTGTAATTCGATTTACCCCGATCGTCATTGCCAATTCTTTAACTGTCTTAACATGACAAATTTTGAACAGGTAAAGTGCTTGAATTTTTTGAAAGCCACTTGCTGTTTTTTGTTCAGTTAACAGGTTTTTTAGCTCTTCACTTGTCTCTGTGATGCTAAGTTTACATACTCCAGCCATATCAATTACCTCACGATTCGCGTTCTACAATACCTTTGTTTGACAAGGGAGCAAAAGCTGCTCCTATCCTAAATGCTGACCTTTTGTTTGCCCTGAAGCAATACAAAAGCGATCGTACTCATTCAACTTTTTCCTTCCTGGATGCACTCAGACGCTCAGAAACCTGATTATTTTAACCTGGAGCAAGGTTGCAACGATTTTTTTGGTAAAACACCCTGTTTCTGGGTCAGTTTTGTATTTGATGGACAAGCGTCATTGCTAATACTGATAGCCGTTAACCGATCGACTGTAACATTAGCGGCAATAGGTGACTCTTAAGGAATACCATTTATTCTTTTATTGTTAAACATCAATCATGGTTTTCCTGGTATTTATTGGTATTTTTTGCGAACGTATGGGCGATTTTCAGTCATTAGGTGCTAGCAAACAAGCGAATGTCTGTACACCAGCGATCGCATTTTTATACAGACATTCCCCTCGTCCCCGAAGTGCATTTTTGGCTTTCGCAGTGCGAAAAATCCTTAGATATCAGCACTCTCATCGGTCAGAGCGGGTAGGGCCGAGTGACGTTGCAACCTACTTTCACAGCAAGCGGGCTACTATCCGTGAAACTACTGGCTTTATCGCCAATTGAGTAAAACACGACGAGGGTGGCATTGTCAATTTCTCAGCATTACAGTATAAGTATCGGCTATTTTTGCCCGTCTGCTGTGATCGAAAGCGGAACCTCTATGTGATACTACTAACATTGTTTTGTGATTTAGGTCACACGAGCACTCAGTAAGCTCAACTAGCCACAAAAAGTTATGAGTTCGATCGGACTTTCCACCTAAAACCTTATAGATTCAGGGAAGTTTCACCCTAGGTGTGAATATTTCAGAATCTAAAATTGCAGAACATCCGGTGTAACCAGCTTGCTGACAGTATTCTTCATTTAAAAGGTGTAGAGAAGCCACAATGAACGTTGACGAACTGCTCAAGCTATATGCAATAGGAGAAAGAAATTTTAGTGGGGTCTACCTGCACGAGGTCTACCTCTACGAAGCAGAATTGATTGGAGCCAATCTGTATGAAGCCGACCTGATTGGAGCCAATCTCAGCAAAGCCAAACTCAACAGAGTCAACTTTGGCAAAGCCAATTTGTGCAAGATTAATTTGAGCAAAGCAGACTTAGGTGGAGCAGACCTCACAGAAGCACTTTTACTTGAAGCTAACCTGAATCGAGCTGAGTTGATGGGAGCAAATCTCAGTAAAGCAGACTTGAGCGGAGCTTCTCTGATCCAAGCAACTTTAATTGGAGCGAATATATCTCGGGCAACACTCAGCCGTGCAGACTTGCACGGAGTAAATTTTTACGGAGTAAACTTGCGTAGGGCGGTGCTCACAGAATGCGATTTAATTGGCGCAAACTTGAGTAAAGTAGACCTTAGCGGAGCCGACTTAATGGGGGCGAGTCTAATTAGGGCCGACTTGACTGAAGCGATTTTAAGTGCGTCCGACTTAAGCGGAGCAAACCTGTTGGGAGCAAACCTTACAAAAGTCAACCTGAGCGGAGTATATCTTAAGGGTACAACGATGCCCGACGGCACGATTCACGACTAATTTATTGGTTAATTTTTATGGTTGCCGAGAACAGCGGCTAAAGGGTAATGAGTAATTCATTACCCTAATTTATTGGCAGCGAAATCTTTATTTGACCGAAAGCATCCATGATACCCGCCACGTGATTCATCCGTCCAGAAATAAAAAACCTGTATCCGAGAAACTTGCCGAACGTATTTCTCTCGCGCAAGTCAATGCTTCAATTCTAAAATCTAAAATCTAAAATCTAAAATCTAAAATCGATTGACACTCAGGTAAGGCCGAGAACTTCAATCTAGGCTGCTGATGGCGCTCAGAACTCCTACATACGGCAAGTCAAAAGATTTGTTGGGTGAACTTGTGTTATGGTGATTTTCAATTGCTTCGATAAAAGCTATTTTAGATTTAATATTTTGGATTTGGGACGGTTAAAATGAAACTCAGAATCCTCGCTGCTGCAACGCTGCTGAGCGCGATCGCCCCGATCGCTCCTGCACCCGCCGAGAACATCCAACACACGCAACAATTACTAGCCACCCGACAGTGCCCCAACTGCGACCTCAGCAGTGCTGGCTTGGTTTTAGCCAATTTAACAGGAGCCAATCTCAAAGGTGCTGACTTGAGGTTGGCTAACCTCAGTCGAGCCAACCTCGCGGGGGCTGACCTCAGCGGTGCCAACCTCAGCGGCACTAGCCTGTTTGGCGTCAACCTGACAGGGGCAAACCTCAGCGGTGCGAACCTCAGCGGTGCTGACTTGAGAAGTGCCTATCTCAGCGACGCCAATTTGCTCAACGCCAATTTAACTAACGCGCAACTGCTCGGAGTTAGAGGAATGCCAACCAATATCGGCACCGCTGAAGACTTCTATCGGTTGGGAGTGCTGGAAGCTCAAGCAGGAAACTACAGAAACGCCATTGATTATTACAATCAAGCCCTGAATCTGAAATCGGATTTAGCAGCCGTTTATTTTGCGCGCAGTATGTCTCGCGCTGACTTGGGAGAGTTCGCCGGTGCGGCTCAAGACGCTGCAATAGCAAACAAACTCTTTGCAGATCAAGGAAATCCCCAAGGTGAGGAGTTGTCAAAGCAGTTAGGCGAAGCCATTGTGGCACGCCAAAAGCCAACGGAACCCCGCACTTCCAGCCGCGGCGACTTTATGAGTCTTCTGGGGTCGATCGGTTCTGTGCTGGTGAAGCTAATCTTGCCTTGAGGGTTGCCTAATTCAGGGGAATCTCGATCCAGAACTCTGTACCATGACCCGGTACAGAAACACACTTAAGTACACCTTGGTGTTTCTCAACTACAATTTGGTAACTGATAGACAGTCCTAAACCCGTGCCCCGACCTACGGGTTTAGTAGTAAAAAACGGATTAAATATGTGAGAGATTAACTCTTTGGGGATGCCGTGACCATTGTCGGCAATGCAAATTCCTACCATTTTTTCATTGATTAATTCAGTGCGAATCCGAATGCAAGGAGATGGAAAATTAGGAATCAAACACTCGGTGGTGGCCTTTATATCTCCTGACTCGATAGGCAGTATTTGGGAGCTTAAATGCGTCGCGGCTGCATTTGCTGCTTTAAAGGGAAGATTCATAACTCCCTCTTTTTTTCTCAGTTCTAGGGCGTCGAGGGAATTACCGATCAGATTCATAAATACCTGATTGAGCGAGCTGGCATAGCATTCAACTAAGGGCAACTTGCCATATTCTTTAATGATTTCTACGGTGTTGTGCTCAGAATTGGCTTTGATCCGGTGCTGCAAAATCAACAGGGTACTGTCGATGCCCTCGTGAATGTCAACGGCTTTTTTCTCGGCTTGATCGATCCTGGAAAAATTACGCAAAGATACCACTAACTGGCGAATGCGCTCAACTCCGACTGTCATGGAACCCAAAATTTTTGGCAAATCTTCGGCAAGAAATTCGATGTCTATTGCTTCGGAGCACTCGCTAATTTCTGGGTTGGGATTGGGGTAGTGCTGGCGGTAGAGTTCCACCAAGCAGAGTAAATCTTTGGTGTATTCGCTGGCGTGGGACAGATTACCGTAGATAAAGTTAACGGGGTTATTGATTTCGTGGGCGACTCCGGCCAGGAGTTGTCCGAGACTGGACATTTTTTCGGTTTGAATCAGTTGGGCTTGGGTATTGTGCAATTCTGTGAGGGTTTTAGCTAGCTGTTCGGCTTTTAATCGATCGGCAGTTGCTGCATTGAGACTTTCTTGATAAAGTTCTGCTTGGTGAATGGCGATCGCAGCTTGAGCCGCTAAATGTTGCACCAATTCCTGTTCTGCTGTTTGCCAAACTCTCGGCCCCGAACACTCATGGGCAATCAGCAACCCCCACAATTGGGAATCTTTGCCCATCATGGGTACAATTAAACTTGCTCTCACCTGCAACTCTTCCAAAAATTCGCGGTGACAGGGTGTTAAATCCTCAGTATAAATATCATTAATTGCTCGCACCCGTCCGGCTCGATAAAAGCAGTCTGAGCCTTCGGGAAAGCATCCTTGTGGAGATGTGATACCTAAAATTGACCGCCACTCGCCGCAAACAGCTTCGACAACTACCTCGCCCTGTTTGTCGGCCGCAAATTGGTAGATTACCGTGCGATCGGTATCCAACAAAACTCTGACTTCTCGCACAATAGTTTGCAGTATGATTTTTAAATCTAAGGTGCTGCGAATCTGGTCTCTAACTCGCGTCAATACTTTGGCAAAGTCCAAGGATTTTTGCAATTGGGCGGTGCGTTCTTGAACTTGGCGCTCCAAGTTGGCATTCAGAGTTTGCACTTCTTTATAAAGAACGTACTGCCCAATTGCCGAACAAAATTGGCTGCCTATAGCTAAAGCTTGCTCAATTTCTTCGTACTTCCACTCTGGCGACTGACCTTTTTTTATTTCTCGCCAAAGTTCAAATGATTGTCGGGGAAGGGTTTGTGCAGCGCTGGTGTCAAAGCGCCCCGCCCACATTTTTTCGGTATCTATTGCATTGCGAAAAATGGTCAAACAGCCAACTACTTGTTGTTTGTAGTGGAGGGGAATTACCAACAAACCCCGAATTTTAGTAGATTGGAAAGCGGGAACTAAAACTCTAAATAGAGGTTCTTTGTATAAGTCGGTAATTATCAAAACTGGGAATTGAGAATTAGTAAAAATTGGAAATTTGGGAAATTCTTCGGTATTTTTGAATCCTTTGGTTAGCCATTCCTGCCAGAGGGCATGAGCTTCGATCGCCTTAACTTTTTCCCAGTTGGGAAGTGTCGGTTGTTCTCCTGTGGTGAACAGTTCAAAGGTAGCATCACTGTGGGCCGGGGCAATTGGCAATCCTCCTTCTATCTTGGGAGGGGATAATTTTTCACCGTTGATTTTCGGCTGGTTGAGATAGAGTCTGCCACCGCTGCCACCCAAAGCGGTGACGGTGGCTTCTAAACCCTGTTGCAGTTGAATGTTGACGTGACCGTACAACAGGGCTGCTATGCGGCTCACGGTAGCTTCGCGGGCCGCTTGAGAGCGGGTTTGCTGGAGGAGGAGGGCGTGGGCGATAGCGCTAGACAATTGATCCGATACGAGCTGAACTACTTCTAAATCTGCTGGTGAAATATTGAGGGGCGCACAGTGGTGAGACACTAAAAGTCCCCACAGTTCGATGTGAATTTTTTGATTATTTCCTGGCTCGTATCGAGTCAGACACGTCGCGGCTTGGCAGATATCTGTTTTGCTGTTTTCCGAGACGATCCGGCGGTGCACTATCGGCACGACTAAGGATGATTGCACTCCCATTGCGATCAGGTAAGCGGTGTGGCAAGGATCGAGCGATCGGTAGTGCATCTCCTCTTTTATTAAGGGTTGACCGGTGTCTGCTGCATCGAGGGGACTCAGGACGATCGTCCCTGAGTTAACATCTATTATTGTCCGCTGGCGCAAAGTGAGATACATCTCCCTGGCGCTGGCGGGAATGTCGTCTGCTGGAAAGTGCAGTCCTTTCAAGGAAGGGAGATGGTTGTTATTAAGTGACTCAGCAACAACTTCTCCACTGCCGTCGGCACTAAACCTGTAAATCATAATGCGATCTGTTTTCAAAAAAGACCGCACTTCTGCTACCGTACTGGTTAAAATATCTTCTAATTCTAGAGATTGGCGAATGCGTTCTGTTATCCGCCGTATCAAAACTTCTCTGTCTAGTTTATAATGTAATTCTTGCGTATTTTCTCTGAGTTGCATAAATCTCCTTTTGTACTTATACAATGATAATAAGAAGTTTTGATGTGCTCTTGGAGCGTTGAAACTCAAATGCCTCACCCTGAGTTTTTGACTCAACCGATCTGTACAATTAATCCGTCGCGCACTTGTCAGAGACGACGGTGTATCGCCTCTGGTGGGCTGGGGTAAGTAAAATCTGCGATCGCGCCAGTTTAATCCTTGCCTTCAACAGGCAGAGCGACTTAAGCAAATAATAATTATTATTTTAATGCTCTTATAAATTTCTCGCAATCTTACACTCTCACTAGGAGAATTCTTCATTGTTAGGATAACTTGACATTTGTTGTAGAACTTCATATAATGATAATTAACGAAAGAATTTGAGTTTCTATCAGCGCCCTTGGTGCTGACTAATTTCTTGGCGCACGCTCATCAGAATTTTACCCAAATGATTTTGACCGGTTCGGTCGCAGCCACACCCCCAGTAGTAATCCGTTGGCGAATCCTCTACAATTACTCGATCCCCTGTGGCAAGAAGAATCGCTTGAATGTCTGTATGAGTGAGAAACTTAGTTAAAACTGCTTCGCGCATAATGGGAATTTTCACGGCTTCCCAATCAGCGCGAATCCGGTGGTTGGGATCGCGACCTAATTTAGCGGCTTCTTGAGGAGTTGCTACGGCTTGAATCGCCGCCACTAATCTTTGATCGGTGCTGACAAATTTTTGGGCTTGATAGTAATGTTCCACCGTCAACCAATATTGACCGTGCAGAGAAATGTCGTGTAGTGAAAAATTAGAAAAGCAGCCATAAGGCTCCTCTACTTTATAAAAATAAATTATCATTTGATTTTAGATTTTAGATTTTAGATTTTAGATTTTAAATTTTACAGGATTTACGCAAAATCCAATTATCTAGGGTGCTTAGGGGCGCACCTTACCGCTATTGGGAATGAGGAATTGAGAATAAGGAATTGGGATTTAAGAAGATTCTCTCTTTTTTCTTCCCTCAAAATCCATGCGTTAAATCCGTTGCTGAACTTCCTTCGTTCTAAAGCGGCATCAGCTTTTTAAGAGCGCAGTTAGCGATATCGGCATAACGCGGTTCGCCACACAAAATTTTGCTCATCAACTGAGTAGTCATCGGCAATTTGACGCCCGCTCTGTAAGCAGCTCCTGTAAACTGATAGAATGCTCTAGCCAAGCGACTGACCCAAATCAGATGAGTGTTCCATTCTTGGGCGATCGATTGAGTGTAAGGCTCCTTAGCGTCGTCGGCACATCCAAGAGCTCGATCGAGCGCCTCAGCAGCCTTAAATCCACTAAAAATGGCAGGACGAATTCCTTCACCGGACAACTGGTAATGGGTGATTGGTCAATGGGGCAGGAGGAATGGGTAAGTTAATGAGTGTGAAATCTTGAGTTTTTAACTCACAACTCACAAATGATTAAGCGTCTGCTCGTTGTTCGCGGCCGGCTCTGAACAATCTCAAAACTCTTCCTATTCCCCATGCCCAATTTCCCATTCCCTAAACAGTCGTGATATCTTTCTCTTTGGCTGCCAGAACTTCTTCTATTTTGGCAACGTACTTGTCCGTCAGCTTTTGAATTTTATCTTGCAAGTCGCGGGATTCATCTTTAGAGATATCGCTGCTTTTTTCCTGCTTGCGAATCGAGTCAACGGCATCGCGGCGGATATTGCGAATTGCAACTTTACCTTCTTCAGCAAACTTACTGGCCATTTTGACAAATTCTTGGCGTCTGTCGCTTGTCAGCGGCGGAATGTTCAAGCGAATAACTGAACCGTCGTTGTTGGGAACGAGTCCTACATCGGACAGGGAAATTGCTTTTTCGATCGAGGTCAGCGCTGTACGATCGAACGGTTGAATGGTGATCGTAGTCGCATCCGGGGTGCCGATATTGGCAAGGGATTTGATCGGAGTTGGAGAGCCGTAGTAGTCTACCATGACTCGATCGAGGAGGGAGGCGTTGGCCCGTCCCGTCCGAATAGTATTAAAAGACCGTTGAGTAGCCTCAACTGCCTTTTGCATATGATCTTCTGCTTCAGCTAACTTCACAAAAACCTCCGACAAGAGTTCCAATAGATTCTCCCATTACAGCTCGGTAGATGTTGCCCGACACCGAGAGGTCAAATACCATAATAGGAATATTATTTTCTTTGCAAAGGGCGATCGCCGTACTGTCCATCACCCGCAAATCTTGATTCAAGACGTGGGCATAGGTGAGGGTTTGATACCTGCGCGCGTTGGGGTTGACGTGGGGGTCAGAATCGTACACCCCATCTACCTTAGTAGCTTTAAAAATCACCTCTGCATCAATTTCAGCCGCCCGCAAAGCGGCTGTAGTATCAGTAGTAAAAAAAGGGTTGCCAGAACCGGCACCAAAAATCACTACTCGTTTTTTTTCTAGGTGGCGAATTGCCCGCCGCCGGATGTAGGGTTCAGCTACTTCTTGCATGGCGATCGCCGATTGCACCCGCGTTGGCACTCCTGCTTGTTCCAGGGCATCCTGCAAAGTGATAGCATTCATCACCGTAGCAATCATACCCACATAATCAGCCGTTGCCCGATCCATCCCTGCCGAAGCAGCTTTCACCCCGCGAAAAATGTTGCCGCCACCGACAACAATCGCGATTTGAATGCCTTGGGACACGACTTTGGCCACTTCCTGGGCGATCGACTGAACCACTATCGGATCGATCCCGTAGCCCAAGCTGCCCATCAGCGCTTCACCGCTGAGCTTCAGCAAAACTCGCTGATATACCATCCCCATGCCGCCACTATTTTTTTACTCTTTTTGCCTCCACCATAAGATAGCAGTATGGGTGCATTTTGAACATCAATTGCCCGGAACAGGCATCCTGCTTGTGCTGCCAGAGAATTTGTTTGTGGCTTCGGCTGCGCCGGTGAACAGGCAAGATGCCTGTTCCACAATCGGATTGATTTTTTCTCAGTGAATGCGCCGGTGAACAGGCAAGATGCCTGTTCCACAACCGGATTGATTTTTTCTCAGTGAATGCGCCGGTGAACAGGCAAGATGCCTGTTCCACAACCGGATTGATTTTTTGTGGGGAGTAGGGGTTGGGCTTCTAGCTAGCCCCTAAAAGAATCAATCCTTGGGAACGAAATTAAGAGCAGCAGAATTCATGCAGTAACGCTGACCGGTAGGTTTGGGCCCGTCGTTAAATACGTGACCGAGATGAGCGTCGCAAACAGCGCACAGTACCTCTGTTCGGCGCATGAACAAGGTGTTATCGGACTCACACTTGACATTTTCTTCGCTAACTGGAGCGTAGAAACTCGGCCAACCGGTACCGGAATCGTACTTGGTTTCTGATTTAAATAGCTCAGTGCCGCAACAAATACACTTATAAATTCCGGGTTTTTTGTTGTCGTGATATTCGCCGCTAAAAGCTCTTTCCGTTCCTTTTTTGCGGGTGACTTTAAACTGTTCTGGCGTTAGTTGTTGTTGCCATTCCGCGTCGGTTTTTTTAACTTGTTCAGTCATGATTTGATGTTGGGTTAAGATGTATTTAGCTGTTGAGTGTTGACGGTTAACGGTATATTGCTAGTTAACTCAGGCTTCCATTAATATTAACCTAATTGGCTCGATATGAACATACCAGGGAAAAGGATTGTCCTTAATAGCTCTCCACTTTTCCTTGAAAACTTCGGCTTGTAAGTGATAATCTTGGGAATCATTGGGAGGCGAGTGCAATTTGAGATATAATGTCACCCGGTGCGGAGTTTCCACAGTCGAGGCGATCCAACAAGCAAAAGTATTTTCACGATCGCACCCGCTGACAAAACTCAGTTGATGAGCCCGAATTCCCACAGAAACTAGAGATTTGGGAATTGGTTCGACTACACTCAGAGTACAGCCCCAGTCGATCGCCTCCACGAGAGTTACGGAGATCGGTTTAGCGGCAGAGAAGTTCTTGCAGCCCGTCAACTGGGCGACGGTGAAGTTGCGGGGGCGATCGAAAATGTTCTGTTTTGTATCAAAGGCGATCGGCTTTCCCTCAGCCAACACCAACAGATTTTTGCACACCCGGTAAACTTCCTCTAAATTGTGACCCACAAACAAAGTAATTCCCCGATAATTAGCCAGAGTCAGCATTAACTCCCGTTCCAGTTGACTCCGCAAGTGAGTATCCAAAGCAGAAAACGGTTCGTCTAACAGTAGCAATTCTGGAGAAGGGGCGATCGCCCTAGCCAAAGCCACCCGCTGCTGTTGGCCCCCCGAAAGTTCGTGCGGGTAGCGATTTTCCATTCCCGACATTTGCACCGAAATTAGTTGTTCTTTTACCCGAAGTTCTTGCTCGCTTTCAGATAAATGCTGCAAACCAAACGCAATATTTTGAGCAACAGTCAGGTGAGGAAATAAAGCATAGTTTTGAAACAAAAAACCGATGCGGCGGTCTTTAGAAGCTACATTAATGCCCTGTGCGGAGTCAAATAAAACCCTGCCATTGACTGCAATTTTACCGCTCATTGGAGTTTCCAAACCAGCGATGCAGCGCAGAGTCATGCTTTTTCCCGAACCCGACGCGCCCAAAATTCCCAGCACTTCCGGGCCGATATCGAAGCCGACATCCAAGGCAAAGCTGGAGAGAGGTTTAAAAATGTTTAAAAAAAGTCCGTTTTTAGGTTGTTGTTGGGATTTTGTGGTAAAAACAGACGCGAATTTAGGAATATTTGATTGCAATCTATAACTCGAATTCGGTTTGGGCGATATCTTTTGTAAATCAGTCCAAAAGTTAACAGCAGTTAGCACGCTCAAAGAAATACTCAGAATAATCAAAACCCAAATAGCAGCTTGCCTCATATCCCCAGCTTCCACAGCAAAATAAATTGCCATCGGGATAGTTTGAGTTTGTCCGGGAATATTCCCCGCTAACATCAACGTCGCGCCGAATTCACCCAAAGCGCGAGCAAATGCGAGAATAGTTCCTGCTAAAATTCCCGGCCATGCTAGCGGCAACATAATCCGCCAAAAAACTTGCCACTCCGATGCTCCCAAAGTGCGGGCTGCATTGAGAAGATTGGCATCAATTTGCTCAAAAGCTCCCAAAGCAGTTTTGTACATGAGGGGAAATGATACAACTGTGGCAGTAATCGCGGCGGCTTGCCAAGTGAAAATTATAGTTAAGTCGAATTGTAGCAAAAATTGCCCGATCGCCCCATTTCTCCCAAACAGCAGCAGCAGCAAAAATCCCACTACTGTCGGCGGCAAAACTAAGGGAGAAATGAAAATCCCTTCAATTAAAGCTTTACCTCTGATGCGAGTTGAAAGCATCCACCGGGCGGCGGCTATTCCCAGGAAAAAGGTAATAAATGTCGCAATAGCGGAGGATTTTAGAGATATCCAGAAGGGAGAAATATCAAATTCCATAAATCCTAGGGACGGGTTTCACCAACAATAATTGCCTCAAACACATAATTTACTAAACCCGCTTCCACCCAAAGATAAATCAAAATGTATAATTTGGGGATTCGCTCCTAGGGGCGGGTTTTACCAACAATCTTCGGCTAATACAAATAATCCCGTAAACCCGCCCCCACTTGGGCGGCAAATCGAAATGTACCTCTTTGAATACACAAGGTTATCTGTTGTGTGAGGGCGGGTTTATATAGATTGTTGGCGGGAATTAGATATTGTTGGTGAACCCGCCCCTACAAAATTTGGTTGTATCTCACATCTTGCACCATTCTCAAGAACAGGCTTTCCGGCCTGTTCCACAAAGAGTGAATTTTCTTGTGGAACAGGCCGGAAAGCCTGTTGCTAAACAAGTAATTGAGAATAGTGCAACATCTCAGTTGTATGAGACTAATTGGCGAGCCATCCCAAATCCGTATTTCTGAAATACTATTTTAGCCCGATCGCCCCCCAAAAAGTCAACAAACCTTTTCGCAGCAGCCGGATTGCGGCTGTTTCTGATAACTGCCAGCGGATAAACAATGGGCGAATGCAAATTTTCGGCAGCCGTTAGCAGCACAGTTACTTTGTCGGAGGCTGTGGCGTCAGTCGCATAAACTATACCAGCATCAACGTTACCGCTTTCGACGAATGTCAGCACTTGGCGGACGTTATTTCCTAGCACTAATTTTGGCTGTATTTGCCCCCACAATCCAAGTTTATTTAACATTTCCTGAGCGTATTGTCCGACAGGTACGCTCTTGGCTTCGCCGATCGCAATTTTCTTGATTCTGGCATCTGTCAACTGTTTGAAATCGCTCAAAGCAACACCGTTTTTGGGAGTAATCAAAACCAGGCGATTTGTCAGCAAATTGCGGCGCGTGTCGTTAATTAGCAGGTTAGATTGCTGCAAAGCATCCATTGGGTTGGTGGCGGCGCTGAAAAATACATCTATCGGTGCTCCCTGCTGAATTTGCTGTTCTAGAGCACCGGAAGCACCAAAATTATAAGTAATAGTAAAATTCGGATTACTGCTTTGATAAACAGTTTTGATTTCCCCTAAAGCTTTCGAGAGACTGATAGCAGCGGATACGTTTAAGGAGGTGCGCTGCAACGTATCGACTGAGGAAAAGTTCTTAAATAAGTTCCAACTAATCAGCAGTGCTAGCAGGAAGGCGACTGCGAAAATTAAGTTGGGAATACGTCTACTTTTTAAGTTCACAGACAATTGTTTTGAATCTTTTTACTCCTTACCAGGCTCTGCCTAGTAAAGCAGATTCGGAGGCTGTATCTCCAATTTTCATCCAGTCTTTGACGAGGCAGAGCCTCTGGAGATAGGTTCCCAGGCACAGCCAGGGAACCAGTTAATAATTAGTGCGGGAACGTTAATTTTAAATCTGCCTACGATCGCCATTTGACGGAACAGCCTATTGCCTCTGTAGTTGAAGGCTCAACGGGTTGACTGTTGAGCAATTGGTCGATCGCACTCCGCAGATAAGAAACCTGCACCGCCGCCGGATCGTCAGCGTTGTCGTCAATTAAACCTTTATAGCGCAGTTTGCCGTCTTGGTCTAACAAAAAAACCTCCGGGGTTTTAGAAGCCCCAAAACTTTCAGCCACATCTTGAGCAACATCTCGGATATACGGGAAGTTGAGTTGATTGTTGGTGGCAAAAATTTTCATATTCTCAAAACTGTCGTCGGGATACTGGTTTGCATCATTAGCATTAATCCCGATTAAAGTAACATCTCGATCTTGAAAATCTGCTTGAAGTTCTTTCATGCGATTGAGATACAACTGCACGTAAGGGCAATGATTGCACATAAATATCACCGCGATCGCCCGAAATTTTTCTAAATATCGAGCTAAATGGTGAACTTCGTCGTCAACTCCCGGCAGTTCAAAATCGGGAGCGTAGCCGTTAATGGGAGTACCCGTTGTATCCATTAGTAAACTCATGTTTTCAGGAGGTGAAGAGGAGTATTTGCCAGCATGAAAGATGAAACTGTCAGCACGAATAAAATTGGCTGTTGTTTGGCTTTAGCTTAATTCTAGCCTTGCCAACAGCCTATTGTGATTCGTGCTTCGCGATTTATTCCTCGTCTGGCTTTAGCCAACCTTGAGCCAGAGCTTGGTATCCAATAAGTTTGTATGCTAATTTGGCGGCGGTAAATTCTGAGACGACAGAATCTACAATAGGTGCTAATTCCATAATGTCACACCCGATTACTTCGTAGGACTCGAAGACGCGGCGCAAAAATGCGGTGAGGGAATACCAATTTAACCCGCCCGGTTCGGGTGTTCCCACCCCTGGAATTAAAGTCGGATCGATGCCGTCTAAGTCGATCGTCAAAAATACTCGCTTAGTTGTTATGCTGGCAATTGCGCGATCGGCCCAATCCGGTTGAGTAGCAATTTCTCTGGCTCGAATCACGTTTAGCTGTTTGGCTTTAATCAAGTCGGCTTCTTCCTTGCAGATAGCGCGAATCCCGATTTGCAGTGTCGGTAAGCCCATATCGACAACACGTCGCATCACGCAGGCGTGGTTGTGAATCGAGCCTTCGTATTCGTGTCGCAAGTCGCCGTGGGCGTCAATTTGCACGACTGTGAAAGGTTCATCCGGGTATGCTTGGCGATAACCTTCGACAACGCCGGCAGTGATGCTGTGTTCGCCTCCGAGGGAGATGACAAATTTATTTTCGGTAACTAGCTGGTAGACTGCTGCTTGGGTTACTTGCAGCATTTCTGAGGATGAAACTGGTTGTCTGTTGCGGGTATCGGCGATCGGCTCTTTTGTATAAATTCCGACATCGTAGCAAACTTCGGCATCCAATTCTTCGTCGTAGCACTCGAGTTGATGAGAAGCTTCTAGAAGTTTGGCGGGCCCGTTTTCGCACCCCCGGCGGTAAGTGGTGGTAGCTTCGTAGGGAATTGGTAAGATTACTACTTTGGCGGTGTCGTAGTCGGGTACAATTTCAGACCCCAGAAATGGTACGACTGCTGTGGAAACGATCGTTGGCATAAGGGAAATTTTAATACAGCAAAGAAGTCAGCAGGTTTAATCGTGACATACTATCGGCTCTAACTGCAAAGTAGTCATTAGTCATTAGTCATTAGTCATTAGTCATTAGTCAGCAGTCAGCAGCTAACAATGCCCCATGCCCTATGCCCCATGCCCAATCTAAAATCTAAAATCTAAAATCTAAAATCGCATGACATCTTCTACTCCCGCTTCGTCAACACTTATTTCGCCTCAAACTTGGCTGTGGAAAGGCTTTCCGATTTGCTACCAGGCTGCGGGTTCCCAGGGGCCTGCGGTGGTGTTTGTCCACGGTTTTGGTGCGTCTTGGGGCCACTGGCGCAAGAATTTGCCGGCGCTGGCTGCTGATTGCCGCTGTTATGCGATCGACCTCATCGGTTTTGGCGGTTCTGCTAAACCCGCGCCCAAGCTTGAGATTGACTATACTTTTGAAACTTGGGGTCAGCTAATTGCTGATTTTTGTCGGGAAGTTGCGGGCGGGCCGGCTTTTTTGGTGGGAAATTCGATCGGCTGTGTGGCAATTATGCAAGCGGCTGTTGATTTTCCCGATATTGCTTCTGGCGTAATTTTACTCAATTGTTCCCTACGCTTGCTGCACGATCGCAAACGCGCCGAAATGCCTTGGTATCGCAGTTTTGGAGCGCCAATTGCACAAAAAGTTTTAAATGTCAAGTGGATAAGTCAATTATTTTTTAAACAATTAGCAACGCCAAAAACAGTAAAAAAAGTGCTTTTGCAAGCTTATCACCGTCCTGAAGCTGTCAGCGACGAACTGGTAAATATGCTGCTGGAACCTGCTAAAGACAGCGGCGCAGTTGAAGTATTTGTGGCCTTTATCAGTTATTCTCAAGGCCCGCTACCGGAGGATTTGTTGCCGCGTTTGAGCTGTCCGGCTTTGATTTTGTGGGGTACGGATGACCCTTGGGAGCCGATCGCCTTGGGGCGAGAATTGGCAAAGTTTCCGGCTGTTGAAAAGTTTATTCCTTTGGAGGGAGTGGGCCATTGTCCCCAGGATGAAGCGCCGGAATTGGTCAATCCTATTTTACTCGATTGGATTAAAGAGCGATCGAGATTTGCCGACAATCCTCCCCTTTAATCAACAAAGGAAGAGGCACTTTAGCTAAGCGATCGGGTTAACTTAGAATTGAGAGTTTTTAGGAGTTGAAGTGGGAGCTATATTTGCGCGATCGCGCCATAGCACCAACGGAATGCTTAACGTTCCTAAAATCATTACAACTCCAGTTAGAATCCAAACTAGCACACGATTTGGGCGATAATCACCTCGCTCAATTTGCCAGAATACTCGATTATAACGCCATGCTGCTAAGGCAATGACCGCAATCCCAAAAACGACCAGACTCAGCCCTAAAGTTTCGGAGTTGAAGAAGGGAGGGGAGGAAACTTCTTGCTGAGTCACTGTAGCTTGAAATTGACGGAGAAATAAACTGAACCGACTGATTGCAAACCCAAAACCAACTAAAGCCAGTGAAGTTCGTAACCATGCCAGAAAGGTGCGTTCATTTGCCTGATGTTCTCGCTGTCGGTCTATTTTATCACCCTTGTTCATCAACCCTACCTTGATAAAATATCTTAAGCTTTCCCTCGTTGATTATTGTTTCACTTGTGACTGCGGAGGGAAGTATCGGTATTGCGATCGTGATTCATCATCACCCAAAAATATACTATCAGTAAATAGACAAAAAAGCGATCGCCTCCATCTCTACCAACAGAAAATAAGAGGACACAGCAATGCTGTGTCCCTACAAATACCCCAGTTAAAATCCAGTTTAAAAAGACTTAGGCACACTGCCGGACTGAGCCTTTTTCTCCAACCAATCCTGACCCAATCTGATTGTGACATCCGAATTCAAAGAACCGGTACTCTCAACCAACACATCTCCAAAACCCAAAAACTGGCGAATCGCTTGAGCACCTTTAATATCGCCCTGTTGAGCTACTAGAGTAGTTACCTCCAGCGGTTCGGGCCAAGCTTTATAAACCTGAACATTCCGATAACCGGCTTGAGTCAAATTATTGACAAAATCTTCAACAGCCGATGGATCTCCGGTACTATCTTGAATCGCCACCTTCAGAAAAGTCGAATCAGCATTCTCAATTGTCCAAGTATTTTGGCCGAAGTCAAAATGTTCCGCCACCATAGTTTCGATGGCATATTGGTCGGGCAACCAAAAACTTGCTTTGTAGTCCTTAGAATCGCTAAATTTGCCGGGAACCATCAACATCTGCACGCCAGCGCGATCGGTTTGAGTAGCAAAACCAGCCAAAGCTACCAATTCTTCTATACTCAAATTCGTGTCAAGGTGAGACTGAATCACCGATAAAATCTTCGGTAGTCGAGACAGCAAACCTACATTTACTTCCTGTTCCACAAAAGCCCGCATCAACAATTGTTGGCGCTGCACCCGCCCGATGTCGCCCAAATCGTCGTGCCGATAAAGCAAATATTGCACGATTTGTTCGCCGTTGAGTTTCTGCTTGCCAGCCTTTAAATCTATATATAAATGCTGACTGTGATCGGTATATTTCATGTCTTTAGGGACATTAATAGTAATGCCACCCAGGGCATCGACCAAACTTTTTATGCCATGAATATTAACTGTGACGTAGCGGTCAATTCCCACACCGCCCAGGAGTCCGCTGACTGCCTTCGCTGACGAAGCCGGGCCACCGTGGTAATTAGCTTCGTTGATTTTCACCTCGCCCCTGCCTTCAACATAGGTGCGGGTGTCTCGCGGAATGGAAAGCACGCTTAACTTTTTATTTTGAGGGTCAAACCTCACCAACAGCATGGTATCGGTTAAGCCCTTAAATGAGTTTTCCCAAACCTCGTGTCCGACATCTTTGTTGACACTTCCTTCGATGTCAGAGGTCAGAACTTTAAGCCCTAAAACTAAAATATTAACTGGCCGAGTCAGCTCCGGCATCTTCATGTTGAGCTTTGCCATGTCGCCTTGAGAAAATACGGCTGCTTCTTCAGGGCTCAACTTTTGTTGCTGAAGCGGCGTTGTAGAAAGGGAGACGGCTAGCAATGCTCCGGCTGTGGCTGAGAGCATGGCTACTCCAGCCAAACCAAAACCAAAACCCAGCCAGCGGCCTCGATGGGGCTGGGAAGCTTTTTTGGTTGCAGGTTGAGCAGTTGATTGTTGGATAGGGTCTTGATTAGGAATTTTTTGAGCTGGCACTGGCTTCCTCACACACAACAAAAATAAAAAAGATAATGGCAATATGTAGTATCAAGCTGAAGACGCACTCAATCAATAGGGTAGGGGCTTAAAAAAACCCTAAATTATGATAAATGTTTGCCTACTACTTGCTCGGCTAAGCGACTAATTCCAGGCAACCATAGCGGTTGACGCTTCCAGAGGCGAACCATCAGTCCCAGAGCAACGATGAAATAGCTGGTTGTTAGCAGGCTACTCATTAATAACATGGGAAGTGTCGGAGATTCCGCAGAAATCGCTCCAGCTTCTAAAAGAATATGTCCTAAGAGCCAACTAAAAGCAAGGGCAATTGCCAAGCGGCTGACGGCTTTGCGTTCGGGACTACCCTGACGGCGGTAAAGAGTCCACAGGGCGGGGAAAAAGCCGATGACTGGGATCATTAATACAAACAGACTGGCACGATCGAGTTCAGGATTTTCTAAGGGATCTGTATTTTTCATAAAAAAACTCGGTAAGTGGGAAACTCAGCGACTTCAGTCCTGAGAGGAAAACGACTCGGCGATTTCAATCGCCTTGAATCTTTCCCCTGTCGGGTTGGAGGGGTATGGTTGCCCCTCCGATGAGGTATGGTTGCCTCAGTCTCCCTTGCGGGGTAATGTTCGTGCAGACCTGGTTATAAAGGCTTGTTAGACCTGCGACACTGTTTCAGTGACTTTAAAACTGTTTAATCGCAGGTGACAGAGCGGAAAACTGGCGTCGCATTCGCCGGTGTCGTGACCTAAATAACGTCTCCTCTTGCGAGGGGTCTGGTCAGCATAGCTTGCTCGATTTCTCCTACAAGCTCAGTGGCTTTAGCCCTGAGTTACTGACAATTCGGTACTCAAAATTTGCAGAAGGTGAGATTTTGCACACAAGTTATTTGTTAGAGGGAAAATTTATATCCTAAACCAAAATTCCGAGAGCAGGGCTGGGGATATCGCCAAAATTGTCTGTCACAGGCCAAATTTTTCTGCCCTCCCAATCTCGCGACCGATCGTTGGCAACTTTTCGACCCGGAGACCCGTATTTTGATAAACTGGATACAGCACAGCAGTCAGGAGAACAGACTTAGCCATGACCCAATCCCAAAAACCCATCGTTATTGCTCCATCCATATTATCAGCCGATTTTAGCCGTCTTGGAGAAGAGATTCAGGCTGTCGATCGAGCTGGGGCTGACTGGATTCACGTAGATGTGATGGACGGTCGCTTTGTTCCTAATATTACTATCGGGCCGCTGATTGTTGAGGCAATTCGCCCTGTTACTACCAAGGTAATCGATGTCCACTTGATGATTGTGGAGCCGGAGAAGTACGTCGAGGACTTCGCTAAGGCTGGTGCTGACATTATTTCGGTTCACGCGGAACACAATGCTTCGCCTCACTTGCACCGCACCCTCGGCCAAATTCGGGAATTGGGGAAAATGGCTGGTGTGGTTCTGAATCCTTCGACGCCTTTGGAGTTGATCGAGTACGTGCTGGAACTTTGCGATTTGGTGCTGATTATGAGCGTCAATCCGGGCTTCGGCGGTCAAAGTTTTATCCCGGCTGTTTTGCCGAAAATTCGCCAGTTGCGTAAAATGTGCGACGACAAGGGCCTCGATCCTTGGATTGAGGTAGATGGCGGTTTGAAGGGGAACAATACTTGGCAGGTTCTGGAAGCGGGCGCAAATGCGATCGTTGCTGGTTCTGCTGTGTTTAAGGCGAATGATTACGCAGCGGCGATCGAGGGTATCCGCCACAGCAAGCGCCCGACTCCTGAGTTGGCTGCGGTTTAATCAAAGATTTTTCGAGTTTTTCGGGTTTTTCTCGTTCCCAGCCTGCTTTGGCTGGGAACGCATTTTTATACTCGGTTTCCAAGAGTCAGGAATTACTTATTTCGAGACAGAGGCGAGAATGCTTTCCATCTCAGAAAGCTCGACCGCCCCGGAGAAAGTTTCGCCGTTCATAATAAAAAACGGAGTGCCTTCAATGCCTAGTTGTTGAGCAAGTTGCACGTCTTTGGCAATGGCGGCTTCTGCAGCGGGGCTGTTGCGATCGGTGTTGAATTTATCTAATTTTAGATTGAGCTTTTGGGCGATCGATGGGTACAATGGATCGCCTAAATCTTTCTGCCCTTCAAACAAAGCGCTGTAATATTCCCAGAATTTGCCCTGCTGCCCCGCCGCCCAAGCTGCTTTAGCTGCCGGTAGCGCTTGAGGGTGAATAGAAGTTAAGGGAAAATGCTTGTAAGCTAAAGTAACTTTGTCCTGGTGTTTTGCCATAAACTGCTTGACAGTATCGTGAGCGCGCGCGCAAAACGGACATTGAAAGTCAGAGAATTCTAAAAGTACAATTTGCTGGGAAGGTGAGCCCGTAGTGGGAGAATCCCCGATCGCCGATTTGGGATTAGTTTTCATCTCCTGCAAAAATGATTCCTGCGCTGCTTTGAGAGACTGCTGCTGCTGTTGCTGGTACGCTTGTACAGACTCTAAAATTACTTGCGGGTTTTCGCGGATCACCTGCAAGACTTGCTCTTTGAACTTGGGATCGACTGAATTGCCAGCCGTTGACTGTGCGGGGGAACAACCGATAAATACCAGGCAACCTGCGAGGATTGCAGCCAAGCAGAAGGCTTGCTGGCTGCGGAGTTTTCGCCAAATAGTGGATATGTTCATCTTTTTTTTCTGATTCACGACAACACTTAATCCTACATTTAATTTTGCGGAGTGTCAGGTATACCGCTGTTGACTGCGGTGCAGTTATTTTTAGCTTTAAGCAATAATTAGTAATTCGTAATCAGTAATTGGCAAGTTTTTTTACTTACCGGAACCGCTAGGAACCCCATAATTAAGATTTAAACAATCGGGATTTAGTATTATAATCTTATGTTTCCTCGAACGACCGCCATCAAAGATGTTTGTACTGAGGACTAAATTTTGAGTGAGTTTTATGATGACTAAAATCCTCCATAAAAACGCGATCGCGGTTATTTTACTACCGGACTAGATATAACATCTAGTCCGATCGATTGACCCTAATATCCCGGCCGGGCGGGTTTTTGAGATTGTCAATTATTGGCAGATATGGTTCGTGAACCCGCCCCTACCTGATTTCGGGTAAAGCGAAGCGGAGGGAATTGACCGGACGAGATATAAAATATAAAAGGACGATCGCCCAGGCGATCGTCCTTTTATTTGCGGCAGGTATTATCAGTTTTTAGGCTTGTCTGAATCCAAGATTATTTGCGGTTGTTGAGCCATTTAGCAGCAACTATTCCCAAAATACCTGCAACAACTGGATTTCCCAAAAACTTCATCAAACTTGGCTGTTCGGCCAGCACTTCTTGGAAAATATCCGGGTGATTGTGATAGGTAAACGAGGCCAACTTGGTAACATCGTCAGCATTCATGCGGCTGGCGTGGTGGGTAGAAAGTCCTAGCTGCTTTTCCAATTTGCGATCGTCCAATCCTCTCTTGCCCAAATGCTTGAAGAATTCCCGCGCTACATCGTCGCGTTCATTTGGCTTAATTTGGGCGATCGCCTTTTGCAATTCCGGTTCCAACTGAGCCGGCGGGAGGGAGTCGTGATTCAGGGAACGCCCGAATAATTGTTTGCGCTGAGCGGGCGAAGTTCTCTGAGCAAAATCGTCAAAGTTTTCGTAATCTTCACCAGTTGTCTGCGGCATCATTTCTCGATCGCCCTGGGCTAAATCGTTCATGATTTGACGCTTGTAATTATCGCTGCTACTCATGGTAACTCTCTTCCAATCTACACAACATTTCAGTCTTAAATTGAGATGGCTTCGCAATCAAAAAACTGCTGAATATTAAACCGCCTCGCGGCTATCATTTAAGCTTGCTAACTCGGTCAAGACTTGTATTCAATTTGATTTGATTGCTGGTCGTACTTAGCAGTCAAAATCAGTTTTTTGTCAGGAGCGTAAACCAAAACACTTACATCTTGATTTGGAAAATTGCGGTGAAAACCTTGTGCTAAAGATTTGGCCAAATCTTTCACTTCAGTCGGGCGGACTTGCGGAGTAATTACAACTCCCAACTTGTTATTGTCGCGCACGTAAGCATCCTGAACAAGACCCTGAGCCGTCTTTGTTACCCATTGACCAAAATCTTGACCTGCGGCGGTATTGCCACGTTCTAGTTGCGCGTAATAACCCTGACTGCCACCAATTGCTACAGGTACATCACTCGGTTTTTGGGTTGAAACGCTGGGCGCGCACGCAGTCGTAATAGCCAGCATTAATACCAAGAGTACGCCCGCAATTATTTTGCGACTCTGCTGCAATAAACTCACCTTTTTTCCTCCCTTCTGAAAACAACTTGAATACTTGAAAGGGTCAGGTTGCTCGACCCTCTCAATTAGTATTAGGCTTAGTCTAGTTTCTTTTTGAGCTCATCTTTTACATCTTCGATGGCGTGACCAGCTTCAGCTTTTGCCTGCTTGGCTTTGCCTTCTGCTTTATCCTTCGGGTCGCCAGTAATATTACCTAGGGCTTCTTGAGCTTTGCCTGCGATGTTGTTGCCAGTTGCCTCTGCTCTATCTTTAGTGGTCATGGGTTTCTCCCTATCTGTATTTAATTTGACATTTTTTACTTAAACTCATCATAGGTAACTATGAGCTGCGTTGCACTCTACCTCTAGGAAGAAAGAATGAATAACAAATGGAATAGGGAATAGGGAATAGGGAATGTGGAAAAATTATTTTAAAATTTTAGACGGACTGCCACTTTCATACTTGCCGCATTTTTTTTACCGCTTCTACTGGCTGCAATTAAGTATTTATTTTTGTAAAAAAATGCTGGATGGTCGCCCGTGCGTCCAAGAGTATTTTTTTAAACCCAAAAGAATTTATAATTTTAAAATTATCTTTAATTCTGCCTTAAAAAGGCGGGTGTCGGCAAGACTGTATCTTACCCACACCCGAAAAAATTCCGTATTAGTAGTTTTAATCTACCTTGTGATGACATTCTTCATCAATTTTGTGCTGAAGTTCTTCTTTAAACTGTTCGACAGCGTGCATAGTTTGAGCATCTTCTTTTTTTTGCTGGCCGAGGGCTTTTTCTGTTTCCTCGCCGAGCAAGGTTTCCTTTGATTTTGGTAGCGTGACTTGATTTTCGCTGCCAGTGTGGGTCGCGTTTTCTTGACTATTCATTAGTTTTTCCCCTATTGTTTGCAAAATTTATTTTTAACAAGGGTACTTAGAAGTTAACCTTATATTTATCATAAGGGAAATCACGAGGGCTTCCCTCTGTCTGAAGGGAGATAGGGGCTGGTGAAGAGTTTTGAGTTTTATAGTTAAGATAAATTACGGAAAATTGCATTAGCCCGAAAGGAGATAGGGGAAGGGGAATAGTGCGTGAGATTGCTTGGTGAGTAGCAAGGCGCGGGCTGTGAATGAGTTGGGGAACGGCGAGGAGGGGGGAGAATTGTTCTGCAGCGCGCGCGATGGCATTAAGTGTCGAATGTTGTTGTATGAGGCTCTTTGGACATCGGTAAAAGATGAAGAGAGAAATGGGAGGCTGTTTAGTCCAGACTTAGGTCTATGCTGAGAGTTTGACAGTTAAAATCAACAGGGTGCAGCAATTTCCACGTTTGGTGGCGATCGGGTTAAATAATCTGCTAAACAAGATTTAGCCTCAAGGCTAACTTCGTGCAGGATCGAACTAAAATTTCTGTTATTAGTAAAAATTATCTAAAACCCTATGGGAGCAAGGAGCAGTAACCCCCTCGCAGCAGCAGGCTCGACTCGTGAGCCGATCAAAATAGGCGTTTTGCATTCGCTGACGGGCACGATGTCCATCAGCGAAATTTCTGTTAAAGATGCGACGCTGTTGGCTGTTGAGGAAATTAATGCGGCGGGAGGGGTGCTCGGACGCCCCTTGGAAGCGGTTATAGAGGATGGAGCCAGCGATTTGCAAACTTTTGCTCAAAAAGCTAAGCAATTGCTCCTAGAAGCGCAGGTGGCGGTGGTATTTGGCTGTTGGACTTCGGCGAGCCGCAAAGCTGTACAGCCGGTTTTTGAACACGGCAGCGGTTTGCTGTTCTATCCGGTGCAGTATGAAGGGCTAGAAAAGTGTCCGAATATTTTCTACACTGGTGCTGCCCCAAACCAACAGATTGTGCCTGGGGTGAATTACTTGCTGGCACAGGGGAAGCGGAAAATTTTCCTGTTGGGTTCGGATTATATCTTTCCCCGCACGGCAAATCGGATTGTGAAAGTTCAACTGGCGGCACTGGGGGGAGAGTTGGCGGGGGAAGTGTATCTGCCGCTGGGTTCGAGGGAAGTGGGCGAGGCGATCGCACATATCTTAGCAGTGAAACCGGATGCGATTCTCAACACTCTCAACGGGGACAGCAATGTGGCTTTTTTCCAAAAGTTGCGGGAAGCTGGCGTGAAACCCGATGATTTGCCGGTGATGTCGGTTAGCGTAGCAGAAGAGGAAGTGCGGGCGATCGGGCCGTCCAATATTGCCGGACATTTGGTGGTTTGGAACTATTTTCAAACGGTGGATACACCGGAAAACCGTAAATTTGTCAAGGCTTATAAAGCCCGATACGGGGAAAATCGAGTCACGGATGACCCGATCGAAGCAGCTTATTTGGGCGTTTACCTGTGGAAGCAAGCAGTAGAAAAAGCTGGTTCGACAAATGTGGTTAAAGTCAGGGCGGCTGCTAAAAATATTGAGTTTGCAGCGCCTTCGGGGAAGGTAAAAATAGATGCCCAAACTCAGCATATTTGGAAAACAGTGCGGATTGGCAAGGTGAGGCTGGACGGTCAAATTGAGGAGATTTGGAATTCCGGCGCACCGGTTCGGCCCGATCCTTTTCTCAAGGGCTATCCTTGGGCGGCGGCACTTGCTACGAGGGGGATTTCTCTGGGAACTCGGGCGTCTTTGAGCGGGCTGTTTGTCATCTTGGTACTGATAACTTGGATGGCGGTGGGAGTCGGGTGGATGGGTTCTGTGGAGATGAAGAACTATTTGCTGGCAATAGAGGCGGCCTCAGCTCCTGCGGGGGTTTCTGAGGCCGCAATGGCGGTGTTGGTGCAGCAAACTCTGTTTGTGGCGAGCCGCACTCAGCACTGGCTGATGGGGGCTTTGGCTTTGAGTTTGATCGCGGGAATAGGGGGTTTTGTGTCGGTGTCGGCAATTATTCGGAATCTCGGCTTGCTGCGGGAAACTGCCGAACAGATGGCTAGCGGTGATTTGACGGCTCGATCGCCGGTGGTTTCTAATGACGCGATCGGGGTGCTATCTTCTACTCTCAATACAATGGCTCAGCAAATTAGCAGTTTGCTCAACGGTTTGGAGGTGCGGCAGCAGCAGCTAGAGGAACGATCGGAGGAATTGGAAGTCGCTAAGAATGCTGCGGAAGCTGCCAACCGGGCAAAAAGCACTTTTTTGGCAAATATGACTCACGAGTTGCGGACGCCCTTGAATGCGATTATCGGCTACAGCGAGCTGCTGCAAGAAGAGGCTCTGGAACTCGGCGAAGAAGAGTTTGTGATGGATTTGGCAAGCATTAATATGGCTGGCAAGCAGTTACTCTACATTATTAGTGACATCCTGGATATTTCTAAAATTGAAGCAGGAAAGATGACTCTTTTCTTGGAGACTTTTGAGGTGTGGGATTTGATCGAGCAAGTTGTCACTACTGTTCAACCGACGCTAGGGAAAAATGGCAATACTTTGATCGTCAATTGCGATCGCAATATTGGCACGATCTACTCGGATTCGTCGAAGCTGCGACAAGCGCTGTTGAATTTGGTGAGCAATGCTGCTAAGTTTACCGATCGAGGCAAAATTACGATTAATGTTTGGAAGGAAGAAGGGGAGGTTTTGTCGGTCGGCAATTCCGAAGAACTCTCGGCAGATCCTTCTCGGTGTCAACAGCCGTCGATCGTGTTTCAAGTCACCGATAGTGGCATCGGCATGACTGAGGATCAGGTGTCGAGGCTGTTCGGAGCTTTCGCTCAAGCGGACGATTCTACTACCCGCAAATACGGTGGCACCGGTTTGGGGCTGACAATTAGCCGGAAGTTTTGCCAGATGATGGGCGGAGACATTACCGTTGAGAGTGAGTTTGGCTGCGGTTCTAGTTTTACGATCCGGTTGCCGATTGCGGTTAAAAACCCAAAAGAAGCGCAGGAAGATCGAGAAATTGAAGAAATGCAGCCGAAGTATGGCGAGGAGTTGGAAACGAGTGTAGCGGCGACTGAAGCGAAGCAAAAAGAAGTGCGATCGCAACCGCTGGATCTGCCCGATGCTGCTACGGTGCTGGTGATTGATGACGATCCAGATGCGCGGGATTTGATGACTCGCTGCTTGTCGAAACAGGGCTTTCGGGTGCGATCGTCGGCTAGCGGTGAAGGGGGGCTGCTGTTGGCGAAGGAGTTGCTGCCCGACGCGATTATTCTGGACGTGATGATGCCAAGTATGGACGGCTGGGCGGTGCTGTCTGCGCTGAAAGCCGATCGAGATTTGGTTGATATTCCAGTGATTATGATAACTTTTTTGGACGACCAAAATCAGGGTTTGGAATTTGGAGCGGCGGAGTATGTGAGGAAGCCTGTGGATTACAAGCGCTTTGCTGCTTTATTGAGTAAATATCAGGGTATCGGGAAGTAGTTAGTTGACTGTTGACTGTTGACTGTAATTATTACTGTTCTGGACGCCACAAATTGTTAGATCCGCTATTGATAAGGGTAAGGTGCGTCGCCCGGAAAAATCTGCAAGTTTCATTTCTCATCTGAGGGCGACGCACCCTACAGATTAGCATTTCACTTCAAGAGAAAACCGCTATACATCCCTCTCGATTACCAATTACCAGACGTACTTCATTAAACCCAGAAGTGCTATGGTTATTGCTTATTAGTAGCAGGTAACCAATAAGAAATAACAACAGTCAACTGACAACTGACAACGGTCAACTAACAATTGACTAATTAATCTAAGAAGCCCATTAATGTCGAGCTATCGTCAATTTCGTTTGAGGCAATAGGGCGGTTTCCTCCCATTGTGGAGTAAACTTCATCAATGTGAAGAGTGCTGATTGCAATAGGGCGAGCACCGGACATACTGAACATTTCACTGACTTGCATGGCGCTGGAACCGATCGGGCGATTGCCGAGTGTAGCAACCACTTCAAAGTCGCTGGATTCGATCGGGCGATTGCCTACAATGCCGTAGGTTTCGCTGATATGCAGGGTGCTAGTGCCGATCGGGCGGTTCCCCGATATCGAGACGGTCTCGCTGATGGTAAAATCGTCGGGGCCGACGGGGCGGTTGTCATGCATGAGTTGCGGCCGATAAAGTTGAATTCCTGTTGCTTTGGCATCCGTGGGTTCTGTCGGTTGGCTTTTGGAACTGCCTTTGCCGCGGCGGGCGAGTGCTTTGCCTTTGCCTGTACCTGTGCTCCTCGTATCCATAATTCTTTTCCTCGCTTATTACTGTTGATTGCTGGGTTCGGACAACTGCTTTTGTGGGCTTTCTGCTTTCTATTTGGGCCGATGATTAAAATAATATTACCAAAAACTTGGGTTTAAAGCCCCGTCCTTATAGGACGGCTTTGTGTTAGACTTTTAACGTAGCGAGTTCTCACGTAAAATGTTCGTTTTAGAATTCAAGGCTAAAGGCAAACCAAATCAGTACGCAGCAATAGACGAGGCAATCAGAACTGCTCAATTCGTTCGGAACAAGTGCATCCGATTTTGGATAGACAACCGAGGAGTAGGGCAAAAAGACTTGTATCGGCACATCACTGCGCTCAGAGAAGAGTTTGCCTTTGTCAAAGATTTGAATTCTAGTGCTTGCCAAGCTTCTGTGGAAAGGGCTTATTCTGCGATTGCTCGGTTTTACGACAACTGCAAGAAAGCCGTTCCCGGAAAGAAATGCTATCCGACTTTCAAGAAAAACAGTCGGTCTGTTGAGTACAAAGTCAGCGGTTGGAAACTTTCAGAAACTCGGAAGCAAATCACATTCACTGACAAAAAGGGAATTGGCAAGCTCAAACTAAAAGGGACGTGGGATCTTAACTTCTACCAAATCGATCAGATCAAGCGAGTTCGCTTAATATGTCGCGCTGACGGCTACTACGTTCAGTTGGCAATCAGTGCTGATCGCAATGTAGATACAACGCCAGCAGGTAAAACAGTTGGATTGGACGTGGGCTTGAAAGAGTTTTATACAGACTCCGACGGTCACACTGAACCAAATCCCAAGTTTTACCGAACAAGCGAGAAACGGTTGAAGTTTCGACAGCGACGTGTCTCTCGCACAAAGAAAGGCTCTGCCAACCGAAAGAAAGCAATTAATCGATTAGGGCGAGCACACCTCAAAATAAGTAGGCAACGTGAAGAACACGCTAAGAGACTGGCGCGTTACGTAATCCAATCTAACGATTTGGTCGCCTACGAAGATTTGAGGATTAAGAATCTTGCAAAGAATCACTGTCTGGCTAAATCGATTAACGATGCTGGTTGGTATCAATTCAGGAAGTGGTTGGAATATTTTGGCGTAAAGTTTGGCAGGGTAACGGTTGCTGTCAATCCTGCTTATACTTCGCAAAAATGTTCTAACTGCGGTGCAATCGTCAAAAAATCCCTATCCGTAAGAACCCACGTTTGTGAATGTGGATTTGTTATGGATAGGGATTGGAACGCCGCGATTAACATTCTGAAATTAGCCTTGAGTACGGTAGGGCATACCGGAACTTGGGTCAAAGACCCGAACGCTTTGGGAGATTCGACCTCTACTTTGGCTGGAGAAATCCAGTCGCAAGCAAGTTGAGTCTGTGAACAAAGAATCCCCTCGCCTTGATAGCTGGGGAGTGTCAAAAAGTCTAACTATTTTCTTAGAGAAATTGCAGAATATCTGCATTTTTGTTAAGATTTATGGGTAATAGCTACATTTTCCTATGGTAACTGCGGCAGCATCTTTTCAATTGCAAGCGCCCTTCCAGCCCACAGGCGACCAACCGCTAGCGATCGAGCAACTTGTCAAAGGCATCGAAGCCGGGGATCGATTTCAAACCTTACTCGGTGCCACAGGTACGGGCAAAACCTTCTCCATTGCCTCGGTGATTGAAAAAATCGGCAGACCCACGTTAGTCTTAGCACACAACAAAACCCTGGCAGCTCAACTGTGCAACGAACTGCGAAATTTTTTCCCGAACAATGCAGTCGAATACTTTGTCAGTTATTACGACTACTACCAACCTGAAGCATACATTGCCGTCACCGATACTTTCATTGAGAAAACGGCAGCAATTAACGACGAGATCGATATGTTGCGGCACTCAGCTACGCGATCGCTCTTTGAACGCCGCGACGTAATTGTAGTTGCTTCAATTAGCTGCATCTACGGTTTAGGAATGCCCGCAGAATACCTGAAAGCGGCTATTCCTTTGCGAGTAGGAATGGAAGTCAACCAGCGGCAAGTTTTGCGTGATTTAGTCAACGTCCAATACAGCCGCAACGATATAGATTTAGGCAGAGGCAAATTTCGCGTCAAAGGCGATGTTTTGGAAATTGGCCCCGCTTACGAAGATAGAATTATTCGCGTTGAATTCTTCGGGGATGAAATCGATGCCATTCGCTACGTTGACCCGGTAACAGGTAAAATTCTGCAAAGTTCAACGGCTTTAAATATCTATCCAGCGCGCCACTTTGTCACAGCAGAAGATAAATTAGAGGCAGCTTGCCAAGGAATAGAACTCGAATTAGAAGACCGACTGGCAGAATTTGAAAAACAGGGTAAACTATTAGAAGCTCAGCGGTTGGAACAGCGCACGCGATACGATTTGGAAATGCTGCGCGAGGTAGGTTACTGCAACGGAGTCGAGAATTATTCGCGACATTTGGCAGGAAGAAATGCGGGGGAACCGCCAGAATGTTTGATTGATTATTTCCCGAAAGATTGGATGTTGGTGATAGATGAATCTCACGTCACAGTGCCGCAGATTCGGGGGATGTACAACGGCGACCAAGCGCGCAAAAGAGTATTGATCGAACACGGTTTTCGATTGCCCAGCGCGGCAGATAACCGCCCTTTAAAAGCAGAGGAATTCTGGGCAAAAGAAAATCAGTGCATCTTTGTTTCTGCTACGCCGGGGGATTGGGAAATGGAGATATCGGAAGGCCGAGTTGCAGAACAAGTAATTCGCCCTACCGGAGTAATAGATCCGACTATTTTTGTGCGCCCGACGCAAGGACAAATTGATGATTTGTTGGGGGAAGTTAAGGAGAGAGTAAGTCGGGACGAGCGAGTTTTGGTGACGACTTTAACGAAGCGGATGGCGGAAGATTTAACCGAATATTTGCAGGAGAGAGCTATTAAAGTCCGGTATTTGCACTCGGAAATTCAGTCGATTCAACGCATCGAAATTATCCAAGATTTGCAGGATGGTAAGTTTGATGTATTGATTGGGGTTAACTTGCTGCGGGAAGGTTTGGATTTGCCGGAAGTTTCGCTGGTGGTAATTTTGGATGCGGATAAAGAGGGGTTTTTGCGATCGGGACGTTCGTTGATTCAAACGATTGGAAGGGCGGCGCGGCACGTTCAGGGACAGGCTATTTTATACGCGGATAATTTGACTGACAGTATGGTTAAGGCGATCGACGAAACCGATCGACGCCGGGGGATTCAGCTAGCGTACAATAAGATGCACGGGATTACGCCGCAGCCGATCGCGAAAAAGCGATCGAGTAATGCGATTTTGGCATTTTTGGATGTGTCGCGCAAGCTGAATTCTCAGCAGTTGGAGGAGGTTTACGAACAGGTGAACGAGTTATCTTTGGATGAGATTCCTCAGTTAATCGGGCGGTTGGAAGCGCAGATGAAGGCGGCGGCTAAGAAGTTGGAGTTTGAGGAGGCGGGTAAATTGCGCGATCGGATTAAGCATTTGCGGGATAAGCTATTGGGACATTAAGGAAGAGTGGGAGGATATGATGTTCGATCGCATTACCTTCGATCCAAAAATTATGGGAGGAAGAGCTTGCATTCGAGGAATGCGAATTACTGTTTCTTTGGTAGTGAGTTTAGTAGCAAATGGGATGAGTGTAGAGGAAATTTTGGCAGCTTATCCTTATTTGGAAGCTGAGGATATTAAAGCTACCCTCCAGTATCAACTCTCAACCTCAATGCTATGAATGCACCCACTCGTTTAGAGTTTCCCATTGCTAAGGCGCAATATCTCTTCAGCAGGGCCACGGAAGCAGGAGTAGGCGGAGATAAGCAGAAATTCTGGCGGGAGGTGATGGGGTTTGAGTCACCGGAGGCGATTCGAGACGCAATTATAGCCCAAATCTCGCTAGAATTGTTACAGCCAGCCGGACAGAATGACTATGGAGAACGCTACCAAGCTATTATTTTAGTTACAGGGCGATCGGAAGTATCTTGGCAAATCCGTACAGGTTGGATTGTTTTATTTGGTGAAGATATTGCTAGATTTGTTACCGCATTTCCTCAACGCTTTGGGAGACAGGAATGAGCAAATTTCAGTTATTGGATGCAGTGACTTTAACCGAAGCAGTCGCCCTCGCTGATGGCGAGATTGCACCGCCACAAACAGCCGGGACAATTGTTGAGGTTTTAAAGAACGGTGAAGCTTATTTAGTAGAATTATTTGGGGGATGGGTGAAAGCAGAAGTTGGCGGGGATTTTGTGCCTGCAACTCAGGATGAACCGGGCGCATTTATGGAAACGATTGGTGTTGAAACAGTTTATCCGCATCAGTTGCAATTAGTAAAATCTGCCGACCAAATGATGGGGATTCGAGAGCATTTACTGTCGGTTTTAAATAATTTACCTGACGAGTTAGTGGCTGAAGTCTGCGACTTTGCGGAGTTTTTGCAGGAAAAACAGCAAAAAGTGCGATCGCCCCAAACACCTGCAAGATAAACTGCTAGGTAATGAAGGGATAATTCAAAAGCCAAACATCGCTTTTAGTCCATTGGCGATCGGCTGATACTCTTCTGCGGTTAAACTGCCAAGATAGCGCAATACTCGCCGGATATCTACAGCGCGTACTTGATCCAGCAATACTATCGAGTCGGCCGTTAGATTTCCCATTCCTGCCTGAAGACTTGGGTATAAAATTGGATTTTGTGCAGTCCAATCTCCTGATTGTCTGGTAATTGGCACAACAATCACAAGCTCAAAACGCATCGTACCTGTGTTGCTTGGCCTCCCCACTACTACAGCAGGGCGTATTCCCTGCTGTTCGTGCAGTGCAGGCGTTTGAGGAGGGAAATCAACCAGTAAAATATCGCGGATGGTGAATCTATTAGCCACGCTTATTGCTATACCCTTTCGTCTTCAAGAATAACAGCACCTACTCCCGGTATATAGCGCACGGGTTGACCAAGTTTCATCGGGTCTACATCTCCCCAATCATAGGGAGGAATTTCATTATCGACGAGGTAAAGTTGACGCCAAGGCGATTTTGCCAATGCTTCCTCGGAAATGTCAGGAAAAAATATTAGCACTTCTCCGATGCCAACGGGAAAACCATTGAGTTTGCTCAAGCCATCTATAATGGCGGCTAAGACGGATAAGTTTAGGTGGTTGAGGTTTTCGGCTTTTTCGATCAGTTGGTATACGGTTTCAGGATTGAGTGTTTCGCCCACAGCTTCGACTAAGTTTTCGGGGGTGAAACCTCGACATTTCAAGTATTCGGCTAGTTGTAAGCGAATTGTACTCATGGGTTTAGTTGAGAAAGATTTTAGGGTGAAGTGCGATCGCCCTTTACCATTGTCGTATTTTTTGGATGGGAAGGGCGATCGTACTTTCTATCTGATTCCTAGTCGATACGCTGCATATTCGCGATCGTGACAATCTGCATTTGATGAACCATCGTTATCCCAGTCATTTGGCTGCCAATCACGTTCGCGCCTCAAGTCATCTATTTCTTGTTGCTGTTCAAGGACTTTTTGCTCAAAGGATTGGATAGTTTTATCCTTAGCTTTGATAGTTTCATCCTTTGCTTCGTTTTCCTCAAGCAGACTGCGGTTCCACTGCGCCAAAGCGCGGTGTGACTCCGCCAAAACAGAGAGGGTTTTCTTAGTCCGCTGAAGGTTGGTGTACAACGACTCGCATTGTGGAGTATAATGGTGGGACATATTTTTTACAAGTTAGGTTGACTTGTGGTGGTCTGAAGTTGAGATGTCAAACCACCGTGAGTTCGCTAGCTAAAGCAAGGCCTCTGTCTGAATCGTTACTTCAGGCGGGCCTTTTCCGTATCAGATATGATTTGCTATTGCAAAAACTACAAGACATTAAAGCGTTGTCTTTCTTACACTTGGGAATGTGAGGAAGTTTTGTTTGAGCTTGTATTTTAAGAATTTAACATTCGTTCGGTCACTTGTCAAGCAAGCAATAAGACCGTTTGGTTTCTTTATTACGGAGATTTAAACATCCGATTGCAGACATTCGATGCCGATTTAATCTAATACGCTTGAATAACGCAGTCTACCGCGTTATGGGTAAAGTGGATGCCAACTCAACCTCAATTTGCCGACATCCGATGCCGCTTTAATCTAATACGCTTGAATAGAGCGGTAGACTGCGCTATGGGTAAAATGGAGGCAAAATCCACCTAAATATCTATTAAGAATTGAGCGCCGATTGAATCGATCGCGGGCAGACATGGTAATGGGTTTCAGGAATATATAAAAAAGGCCGATCGCCCAAAACACCACCAAAACCAACTACTTACTCAATACCACAGCATCCGTACTGCTAGCAAAAGCCGGACGAATAAATTCCTCCTTCTCTTCCAGCGTGATGTAACCTTTATCTACAGCTAGCTGCATCACTTCCTCAAGAAAACCTCTCAGCACATCTAATACTTGAGTGCGATCGCATTCAAAAACCTTTTCCCAACCAGAAGTTTCAAACTTCCTCAAATAGGAGTTACGCATGAGAACTCAGAAACCGGGTTTTTTGCGAGAAAACTTCGTTAGAGCCCGCAGATGCAGTAAAAAACCCGGTTTCTTTGGCGGAGTGCGTAAGTTCTGTTTATGTAATTTTCGCATATTAAAGTAGTAAGTTGGGCGAAGTGAAACGTAGGGTTCGTTAGCTCAACCCAACCTACTAATAAACTTACGGTGTCGGATTCGGATACTTAGCGTGCACCGCATTGATTTCCGCTATGATATCCTTATCCAAATTCACCTCCAAACTACCGATATTTTCCTCCAACTGTTCGAGGCTGGTTGCACCGATAATTGTGCTAGTTACAAACCAGCGCGATCGCACATACGCCAAAGCCATCTGCGCCGGACTTATCCCATGTTTTCCCGCAATCTCAACATACGCTTTCACCGCATCATTCAGATTAGTTTTATCGTAACGCTGACCGAATCCAGCGAATAAAGCCAACCTGGAATTTTCGGGAATTCCATTCAAGTATTTACCCGTTAACAGCCCAAATCCCAAAGGACTATAAGCCATCAATCCCACATTCTTAAAACGGCAAGTTTCTGCTAAATTTAGGTGAAATGTCCGATTGCTCAAACTGAAAGCATTCTGAATCGAAACAACCTTCGGCAAACCGTGTTTTTCAGCCAACGTGCAAAACTCGCAAACTCCCCAAGGCGTCTCGTTACTCAAACCTAAATAGCGGATTTTGCCAGCTTTAATCAAGTCAGCAAATACCTCTAACTGTTCCAAAATTGGTACTGTTTCGTGCTCTTGGGCGATGTCGTAATCCGGCGCGCCAAATAGCGGCACGTAGCGATCGGGCCAGTGGATCTGATACAGGTCGATGTAGTCAGTTTGCAAGCGCTTCAGGCTGTCATTCAGGGCTTTTTCGACATTTGGGCGATCGATCTGATTTTTCCCTTCCCGAATCCACTTTAAGCGAGTGCTTCTGCCCGCCACTTTAGTCGCTATAATGACTTTATCCCGCTGCTGCTTCGCCAACCACTCGCCGATATATTCCTCTGTTTTTCCCTGAGTTTCCGCCTTTCCAGGGACAGGATACATTTCCGCCGTATCGATAAAGTTGATGCCTCTATCGATCGCAAAATCGAGCTGTTGGGCCGCTTCCTCAACGGTATTCTGCTGGCCATAAGTCATCGTACCCAAACAGATTTCAGATACTGATAAATCGCTGTCGCCTAGTTTTTTGTATTCCATGAGTTTGATTGCGGGAAAAATATCTGATTCTATATTACAGAAAAACCTTGATTTAATTGAAAGCTCCAGAAAAGTGCGCGAGGCTTTCTCCTCTCTTCCTCTGCGCTCTCTGCGCCCTCTGCGGTTAAAAAAATCAAAGATATCCGAACTTAAATGTTAATATAAATAATTCGTATTCCTCTGATGTATGAGTAGTCGCCCGCCAAAAGTTCCATTTGTCAACCTCTCCCTGCAACACCAACCAATCCAATCTCAAATAACAGAAACAATTGGGAAAATAATCGAGCAAGGAGATTTTATTTTAGGCCAAGCCCTCGCCGAATTTGAAACAGCATTTGCTGCAGCTTCTGGAGTAAAATACGGCGTAGGAGTGGCTTGCGGAACAGATGCGATCGCTCTGGGACTCCAAGCTTGCGGCATTAATCCGGGCGACGAAATTATCATACCCGCTAACACTTTTATCGCCACCGCGATCGCCGTCCTCCAAGCCAAAGCTATACCTATTCTTGTAGATTGCGACCCGGAAACCGCCCTGATTGACCTCACAGCAGCCGAAACAGCAGTTACCTCAAAAACTAAAGCAATTATTCCCGTACACCTCTACGGTCAAATGGTATCGCCGGGACAGCTTTTAGATTTTGCGAACCGCCACGATTTGATCGTATTTGAAGATGCCGCCCAAGCGCACTTAGCCCACAGAGAAGGATACCGCGCGGGTTCCATTGGAAAAGCAGCAGCATTCAGCTTTTATCCCAGCAAAAACCTCGGTTCTTTTGGCGACGGCGGGATGTTAATTACTAATGATGCAGAGCTCGCAGAAAAAATGCGAACTCTCCGCAATTACGGAGCACCCAGCAAATATTTGCACACAGAAATTGGCACCAATAGCCGCCTCGACAATTTGCAAGCCGCCGTGCTCAATGTTAAATTGCCTTACTTAGAAAAATGGAATCGCGATCGCGCCGCCGCCGCCCAACACTACAATAGTCTATTAGAACCCCTGAAACGCAAAGGCATTGTACCCATCGCCAACCACAGCAGCAGCGGTCACATTTATCACCTCTATGTTATCCAAATTACGGAGAAAAGCTCGCTCAACCGCAACACCCTTCAGGAAAAACTCGCCCAACACGGCATTCAAACAGGTATACACTATCCCGTACCTTGTCACCTGCAACCCGCCTACCAAAACTTAGGCAATCCGGGCGACTTCCCCCACGCAGAAACCCTGTGCCAACAAATTTTATCATTGCCAATGTATCCCGGATTGAGCAATACTCAGATCGAGCAAGTTGTTCGGGCGATCGTACTATCATTGAATTGCTAATTGTTCATAAAAGTTATGCGGAACCTGTTTCCAGCAGTAGAGTGCAGTTATAAAAGCATTTAAGTTCCGAATTAACTCACATCAGGCACCCATATCAAAAACCCGTAGGGGCGGGTTCACCAATAGCTTTAAAGGGTGCAGACAGGTTAAATAAACCCGCCCCCACCCTGCGCGAGAGTCCTTTATTGATATTGATGCCTGATGTCGGGAATTAACAAATCTTTAACTCACACTTTAAAACCCCAAAGCGTTGCGAATCCAGCGCGGCAATCTTAAAACTTCTCAAACCATGCAAATCCAGCGCAAAATTCGCATTGTTTTCAAGCGATACCTCCTGGGGGAAGGTATCACGGCGCTCCTAGTGCTGCTGTACGCCCCCTTGCTAGTACACTGGTACGACGGCTGGTTCAACAAAACCATCAGCCTCGAACACGAATATTTCAGCCACGGACTAATTGGTTTACCCTACGCAGCTTATATTGCTTGGATGAACCGAAAGTGCTGGCGCAACTTGCCCAATTCACCGCATCCTTTGGGAGGCTTTTTGCTGGTACTAGCCACGCTTTTTTATCTGAGTCGCTTGAGCGATTTAGTAAATTTATCCCTTCCCATAATGCTGGCCAGCATTTGCTTATCTTTAAAAGGAATTCCCGGCTTAAAATTGCAGGCGATGCCGCTTTTATTCGTATTTCTGGCCTCGCCAAACCACATTCCTTACCTCATAGAACCCTACGCCTTGCCCTTACAGCAATTCATTGCTGAAACATCAGGCTGGATATTAATTAAGGTTGGTATCAACGTGAGAGTGGAAGAAATTTATCTGTACGTGAACGATCGCATTGTAGAAGTTGCTCCACACTGTGCAGGCTTGAAAATGCTGTTTACCAGTCTTTACGTTAGCTTAATTCTGCTGGATTGGACGGGAGTTTGGAACTCGGGCAAAAAAAGTCTTTTGTTTTTAGTGATTACATCCATTATTAGCATCACTTCCAACATTTTTCGCAATACTTTGCTAACTTACTTTCACGGAACCGACAGAGAGGCGCTTTTTACTTGGCTGCACGCCGGATGGGGCGGAGATTTATATTCTGCTTGTATACTAGGGTTATTGGTACTTCTCCTCAACGGAATGGAAAAGTATTTCCCAAGTCAGTCTGGCAATTAATGAAACAGATGATTTCAGCACAGAAACTCCTGCGGCGGTATCAATTATCTAAAATTATGGTACTGGTGTTTTTGCTGGTATTAGTTGGGGCAGTAGCAATTCCCGGCTACGCGACGGGAAGGTGGCCTTGGACAAACCCGCCAACCCTTGCCAACCTCAAGCAATTAAGAAGTGTACGCCAAAACGGGATAAAAATTCCTGGGTGGCAGGTTATAGCCGTTCAGAATAACGTCCAAATTGGCACTCACAGATGGTTAGTTCAAGAAATTAAAAAGGATAAAACAATTGCCATTTTATTGCTGTTGCCTCAAAATTACCCCAAAAACCAGCCCCAAGTAGAATGGCTAGATATCGATGGATTTCACCGATGGCAAACCGATTCTCATCGCACTTTGAGGTTTACAGTTAAATTAGCACCAATACCCGGCCAGCCACCGCCTACTGTCGAGGCGAGGTTTTTCCGAAGCTGGACTCGCCAACAAACTTTTGCTGTCGTGCAGTGGTACGCTTGGCCTAACGGGGGTTCTCCAACAACCAGTCGCTGGTTTTGGGAAGACAGCATTGCTAGACTCTCGAACCGCCGCGCCTCTTGGGTTGCTATCAGTATCATCCTTCCCATTCAACCCCAGGGCGACATTAAGATAGCTCAACCATTGCTGGAATCTCTTGCCGAAAGTGTCCAGGCTAAATTAATTACAGAAACTTTTCGGTTTTAGTAAGCAGGTAGGTGCAAATAAATCAGCCTAGGGCGTGGGCGAGTTTTGCCAAAATCTACTGCTTCCTAGTCAATATTCTAGTTCAACCCGCACGAAAATATCTTATTGTTTTTTGTCGTCGCTATATTTAGATGAAACTTACAAATCAGGTCATTATTCAAAATATTACTTTTTTAAATCCTCTGAAAATGCGGCAAAAATCCACTATTAAAAATCGCCTCGCTTTTTACTTGGCAGGCCTGCATTCCACTGTTTGGACTCTATCTTTTGCTGCTGTATTCTGGGGTTTTAATAGCAAAATTTTTTCGGAAACGGCTTTAGCTCAATCTGTTGTTCCCAGAGACGAGCGACTCGTGGCGCCACCGCCACCGCCTGTACCGCCACCGCCGCCTGCCAATTTCAACCGGGATATTAACCCAGCTTTTCGGAATCGGCCCTACCGCCTGGGGCCGGGAGACCAGATTTCTGTTCAAGTTCAGCGCTTCCCTGAGCTAGGTTTTACAGGTGCAATCAGCCCTGAAGGGGTAATTGTACTGCCGCTAATCGGAACAGTAAATGTGCGCGGTCTTACTGTCGAAGAATCACAGCAGCGCCTCCGGGAGCGCTTTGGTCAATTTATCAAAAATCCTCAAGTCTCGGCTGCTTTGCTGGTTCAGCGCCCCGTAGTGGTGACGGTGACGGGGGAAGTTGCCAGACCGGGTTTTTATCCGCTGCAAACTCCCCAGCTTCCTGCGGCTTTGGCGGCGGCTGCTGGGACTAATCCTACGGCGGAACTGCGAGGGGTGCGGGTGCGGCGGACTCTGCCTTCCGGTGCTGTGGCGGAGCAAGTTGTTGATATTTTGACACCGTTGCAAACTGGTATTGCTCCACCGGATTTGCGTTTGGAAGATGGAGATGCGATCGTCGTACCGTATAAACAGGTTACGCCCGATCGCAACTCCGATCGAGATTTAGCATCCAGGTACAGCCTCGCTGCTGCTGCTGTCCCCGTCCAAATCACTGTCACCGGAGAAGTCAGCAAACCGGGTTTTTACACGCTTCCTGCGGGTTCTGGTCGAATTTCGGCTGCTTTGGCGATTGCGGGGGGAGTCACGGGAAAAGCCGATTTGCGGGAGGTGCGAGTGCGGCGGACGCTGATGGACGGCTCCTCGGTGGAGGAACCAATCGACCTCTACACTCCCCTAGCAAACGGTAACGATTTGTTCGATTTTCCTTTGGCATCGGGAGATGTGATTGTCATCCCGGAATTGGACGCTAGTACCAAAAACCTAGACTACGATAAAGCTCTGGTTTCGCGGTCTACTTTGATTAAGCCCAGGATCTACGTTCGAGTTTTGAGTTACGCTAGTGGTGGTTTGACCTCGTTCTATGTTGAAAATGGCAGTCGGTTTTTGGATGCTCTCAACAACTTGCCTGTTAATCTTGCTGACTTGCGAAAAATAGCCCTGATTCGGTTCGACGAAAAGCAAGGTAGAGCAATCAACCGTTCGATAGATGCTAAAGCTGCTTTGGAGGGCAATGTTTCTCAGAACCCGATGCTCGAAGATAATGATGTGATTGTGATTGGTAGGAATTTGGTAGAGCGCATTGGTTATGTAATCAATACTTTTACTCGACCATTCCGGGATACTTTGGGATTTATTCTGTTCTTTGAGCAGTTGAGAAATGGGGTAACAGATTTGTTTGGCCCATCACGTAATGAGAGGTAGTCATACCATTTTAGATTTAAGATTTAAGATTTAAGATTTAAGATGGAGAATGACTTAGGCGATATGGGTTTTAATCACCGACCGAAAGTTCTAAGGTTTTTGGGGGATTTGTAGAATTAGTCCGCAATCATTAGTTATCGTTAACACTTAGCAATCTAAAATCTAAAATCTAAAATCTAAAATCGTCATGACTTTATCAGTTGTTAAACGTTATTTAATTGCTTTCGACCAATACAAGTGGGTGGGACTGGCTACTCTCGCGGTGACTGTGGGGGTGTCGGGGGTAGTTGCCATGCAGCCAAAGCCTGCGCCAGTTTACGTTGCAATAGGTACGCTTGCTTACGACAGACCGAGCGTGATTTTTTCATCTACTACTACTAAAATCCAACAGGAAGGACAAGAAATAACTAAAGATATGCTGCTGGATACAAGGGTGGTTGAACCAGCAGCGAAAAAACTCATCAAACCCGAAGGAAAATTAAACAAAGAAGAAGCGGAAAAAGTAGAAGCTTTGGCTAAAAAGCTGGGAAAAGATGTGCAGATAAAAATGCCCAGTAAGAATAATGACCCCAGCGCTTTGATTCAAGTATTGTATAAAAATGCCGATCGCAAAAAAGCAGAAGCGGTAGTAAAGACGCTGATGTACGAAATGGTGGAACACAGCAAAAGTATTAATACTTCTAGACTGCGTGAGACGATCGCCCAAATTAACAAGCGTTTGCCGACAGTAACTCAGGAACTCAGAGAGACGGAAGCAAAACTTGAAGCCTACGAAAAACGAGAAGGAACTTCAATTTTAGCAGCTCAGAGCGGTGCACTGCCGCAAGCGATTACCAGCAGCCAACAGCAGCAGCGGCAACTCCGCGTGCAGTTGGGAGGAATTGAAGCTCAAATTAACAGTTTGCAGGATCGCTTGGGATTGAATGTGGAGCAAGCTTACGTCGCTCAAGCACTCTCTGCCGATCCAATTATTGCCCAACTGCGAGTGCAATTGTTTTCGATCGAATCTCAGCTCAAAATTCTCCGCAGCGACTTGCAGGAGGAACACCCGAAAATTGTGGAATTGCTTAAACAAAAACTTGCTTTTGAGCAGCAGTTGCAGCAGCGGCAGTCTGAGGTACTAGGCGGTAACGGGGTGGCGGCTCCGCTCAGAAGTGCCGATCGAATTCGGGTAGACTCTTCTTTAGATCCGGCTAGACAGCAGTTAGCTCAAACTTTGATTGCTTTGCAAACGCAGCGGGATACGGTGCAACAGCAACTCCAAGGAATCGAGAAAACTGAACAAGAATTGCGTCGGGAACACGCGACAATCCCCAACAAGCAGTTAGAACAAGCGCGGTTAGCCCAGCAAGTGGCGTTCAAAAAAGCTCTCTACGACAAGATGCAGTCGGCTTTGGTAGATGCTGAGGCGGCGGTAGCTGAGACAACGGGGAGTTTGAGAATCGCCCAATTGCCGCAAACTGATGACGTTGAGTCAAACAAGAGAGGTTTGCCCGTGATGCTGGCGGTGGGCGGCTTTGTGGGATTGCTGTTGGGCGGGGGGTTGATATTTTTGTTGGGGATGCTCAACGGCAAGTTTTACAGTTGGGAAGAAGTGCGGGCGGCTTTGGTGGAAAAAGAGGTGCCGATACTGGCAGTTTTGCCTGAAGTGACGGTGTTTGATTCCTACGGCGATGAAATAATGCCGCTCGCCTTGGAGGCAAATTCTCCCTATTTGGAGTTTTACGAGCGGTTGCGTACTAATTTGCGCCGGATCGGGAACAAACCGGTGAAGGTGGTGTTGCTGACTTCGGCGGCGCCTTTGGAGGGGAAAAGTTTTAGTGCTTACAATTTGGCAATTGCATCGGCTCGATCGGGTAAACGGACTTTGCTAATTGAAGCAGATTTGCGATCGGCTTCTAACGTTGAATCTTTGAAAATCGCCGCTGATCCTCTGGCGACTGTGGAACCTTTGCACTATTACGGCAATATTAGCGAGTGCGTTCTTTTGGTTCCAGAGGTAGAGAACCTATACGTAGTGCCGAGTCCCGGCTTTTTGCGACAGGCCTCCGCCGTACTAGAATCCAGCGAAATGCGGAGATTGTTTGAGGATGTTCGCAACCGCTTTGATTTTGTGGTTGTGGATTCTCCGGCTTTGAGCGAGTGCAACGACGCGCTGACGCTGGAACCGTACACGGATGGTATGATTTTGGTGGCGCGGCCTGGTTACACTTTGTCTAGTATGTTGTCTGAGGCTGCAGATCAGTTGCTGGAATCTGAGGATGACGAGTCGCATAAATCTGGGCCGCGGCTGTTGGGAGCGATTATTAACGGTGCTGATATTCCGGTGAAGTTCCGCAATGATCTTGATATTGATGAATGGGAGTTGCCTGTGAGTGCGATCGGCGATCGGGCGATCGAAGTGCGATCGAGGCAATTACCGCAGCACTCAAAGCCTAAAAATAAGGCTATTAATAGTAAATTTAGATAATTTATCAGGCTTGATTATTGTAAAGCCATCCTCAAGCAAATGTGAATGTTTTGTAGGTGCAACCTAAGCAGGTTAAGCCGAAAGCACCGTTAACAGCCAGTCGATTTTAGATTTGGAATTGATATAAATTCCGGTGGCATTTGGAATGATTAAACCGCAGAGGACACAGAGAACACAGAGTCAGAGAACAGAGAGATGAATCATTTCTATTCTATGAGATTTGAGATTTGAGATTTGAGATTGATATCAATTCTGGTTGCTTTGGAATGATTAAACCGCAGAGGACACAGAGATCACAGAGTCAGAGAGCAGAGAGATGAATGATTCCTATGCTGCCGAATTTGACATTAAAAATTGACTCCACAGATTCATCTGGGATCGTGAACATTAATCTAAAATTTTTCGCTTGTCAACAGTCAACAGTCAATCGATTTTAGATTTTAGATTTTAGATTTTAGATTTTAGATTGACTTGCGCGAGATAAATGCTCTTTCTTGAGGATTTTAGATTTGAGATTTTGGATTGATTCCACGGATCAATCACGTGGCGGGTACCACATGAAGAAATTCGCTTGTCAACAGTCAACAGTCATTACTTGAAAATGTGTCATCGTCCTATTGATTGGATTCCGGGCGTTTGGAGTGTTTACTCTGGATAAACTGTTCCAAATCGGCGATCGCATCTTCAAAATCCGACAAATTAATTTTCGCAGGTCTAGTCTTCTTCGGCAAACTCGAAGACTGACTCGAAGGTTTAGCCGGAGGCGGTGGAGATTTCGGTTGTGCAGCTTGCGTGCTGTTCGATTCTATAGAATCGAACAATTCATCCAGGGACTCAAAAAATGATTGAGCCGAGGCCCGGCGTAAATCTTTCTGGTCGTCGTCATCCGTCATAAGCCACTCCATAGGGTCTAAAATTTGCCAACAAACTCTGTCCGCCCCGGCGCGTGCAGATATTAGACATGAAAACCGACTAAAACAAGCAGGAGGACAGAATTTAACCGGGCGATGGGAATGCCTGTGGCTGAACTTGCTGCCCCATATAAAACCTGCTGCGGGCATTGTCAGCCTTCAAACTATATTTAACTCTACACCCGCTTACTGAGTGATTTGAGACTTGGTGCAGACCCAGCTCAAAATCATTGACCCTGAAAAAATCTCAGTTAGGGCTCTTTCGTTGTCTAATTAACCCTAGTCTAGTCGAGAATAAGGAGACAGGACTTATGCAACTATTACCGCTGTTCAAGGGTTGCGATGGCAACGCGCCACCCCGAAAGGACGGAAATACGGTGTTTTTTGCTTGAGTCCTAAGATTTCAAAGGCATTAGGAGATTTTAAGGTGACTCAGGGATTTGATTACGATTTAGCAATTATCGGCGCTGGCGTGGGCGGACACGGGGCTGCCATACACGCGGTTAGCTGCGGGCTGAAAGTGGCAATTATCGAAGCAGGGGACATGGGGGGGACTTGCGTCAACCGGGGCTGCATTCCCTCGAAGGCGCTGTTGGCGGCTTCCGGGCGGGTGCGAGATTTGCGGAATGCCCACCACCTAAAGACTTTGGGTATTCAATTGGGCAGTGTGGATTTCGATCGCGGGGCGATCGCCAATCACGCTAATACTATTGTTAGCAAACTTCGTGGCGACTTGACTAACAGCCTCAAACGTTTGAACGTCGATGTCATCCAAGGTTGGGGCAAAATTGCCAGTGCTCAAAAAATTACCGTCGAAACCGATAAAGGCGAGAAAACTATTACCGCCAAGGATATTATTCTCGCTCCCGGTTCGGTTCCCTTCGTCCCCCCTGGGATAGAAATTGATGGCAAAACTGTATTTACCAGCGATGATGCTGTCAGGTTGGAATCGCTACCGAAGTGGATTGCAATTATTGGTAGCGGCTATATCGGTTTGGAGTTTTCGGATATTTACACGGCCCTGGGCTGCGAAATTACGATGATTGAAGCTTTAGACCAATTGATGCCGACTTTTGACCCGGATATTGCTAAGTTGGCAGAACGAGTGTTAATTGCACCCCGCGATATTGAAACAAAAGTGGGTGTTTTGGCGAAGAAGATTACTCCTGGTTCGCCGGTAATTATTGAATTAGCTGATTTCAAAACTAAGGAAGTTGTCGAAGTTTTGGAAGTTGATGCTTGTTTGGTAGCAACTGGTCGGGTTCCTGTGAGTAAGAATTTGGGGTTAGAAACTGTTGGCGTGGAAACGATGCGCGGTTATATCCCAGTTAACGATAAGATGCAGGTTTTGGCGGCGGGAGAACCGGTGCAAAATTTGTGGGCGATCGGCGATGTTAATGGCAAGATGATGTTAGCGCATTCTGCGTCTGCTCAGGGAATTGCTGCAGTGGAAAATATTTGCGATCGTGCCCGCGAAGTTGACTATTTGAGTATCCCGGCGGCGGCGTTTACTCACCCGGAAATTAGCTATGTGGGGATGACTGAACCTGCGGCGAAGGAGTTAGGAAAAACTGAAGGGTTTGAGGTCGGTTCTGTCAAGAGTTATTTTAAGGGAAATTCTAAGGCTATTGCGGAGGGTGAAACTGACGGTATGGCTAAGGTGATTTACCGGAAAGATACTGGGGAGTTGTTGGGAGTTCACATTTTCGGTTTGCACGCTGCGGATTTGATTCAGGAGGCGGCAAATGCGATCGCCCAGCGCGATTCTGTTAATACTTTAGCATTCCGAGTTCACACTCACCCGACGCTTTCGGAAGTGCTTGATGAGGCGTTTAAACGGGCGGCTGGAGCGGGTAGTCATTAATTTGTAGGGGCAGTTTTATTGTTTTAAATCCCCGGCTTCTTGAAGAAGTCGGGGATTTAAGTATTCTGTTTTAGGGCGGTGGTAGAGCAAGTTAAAGGAGATGAAAGTGCTCGCAATTGCATCTTTTAGCATTCTCGCTTAACAGGCTTTCCTGCCTGTTCCACAAAGAGTAAGTTTTTTTGTGGGGAGTAGGGTTTGGGCTTTAATTCTTTAATTCCTTGTATATTCAGAAGCTCTGTTAGAACTTTAGTACCTTTTTTGTGGTGATGACTATAATTCCTCCCCCAAACTAAGAGTGACTATTTATAGTTAACAATCAAACTCGCTTAAATGTCAAGCCTGAGAAGGACTTGATTGGCATTTTGACATATTTGTTCAATTGATTTTACTGATTTAACTATTGATTTAGCATAGTAAGGAATGAGAATTAAATAACTTCCACTCTTGAAAGTGGGATGGGCGTCCCGCCCGTCCTTTTTGGAATTGCGGGACGCCCATCCCACAATAACAATTAAAATTGTAAGTTATTTAATTCGCGATCTTAAGTAACGAAGAAGCTAATTTTAGCTCAACTTTATTCCCAATCAAACTGCCTCCCAAAATATTGCTCTAATTCCTGATTGTAAGGTCGGAAATAATCGCTCAACCTGTCGCGAACCGATCGATCGATCGGCTGGTAAGAACCGGGATTAGCATTTTGGTATTGAGACAATTGATATTCCGGCAAATCTAAGAATTCTAAAACTTGCTTGACGGTTGTCGCCGCACCTGCATAAAAATCTTCGCTTTTCAAAATTAACAACTGTTCTTGGGGAAAGAAAGTCCGCCAGTTTTTGATAAATTCTATGTACCTACCGCGAGCTAAATAATTCCCCGGTTCCTCGCCGATGATGTATTCTGGATTTTGATTCAACCGTTCAATTTCATCGCTAATTACTCGATCGAGCGATCGCGCTTCCCAATTTAAGTCAGTCAAGCGGTAGAATTGAGAAATCGCCCGATCGACCGGATTTCGCAAAAGTACAATCAGCTTAGCCTCTGGAAACGCGGTGTAGAGACGTTCCGGTGCTTCCCGATAGTCAAAATAGCTCGGACTTGCTTCGCCCGTCAAAAATTCCTCTCCCGAAGGCATTGGGGGAAAATGAGCCAAATACCAATCAATCCCTCTGTCAAAGTGCCACGAAAAAAAATCCATCTCCTTTTTAATCGGAGTCAAAATTTGCGGGTGTTGAGCTAAATAAGTATACAGAGAAGTCGTCCCGCACCGCTGAGAACCAATAATTATAAAGTTAGGAACTTTAACGGCTTTTAAGTTCCAATTTTGTGGAACAAGCATCTTGCCTGTATCTGCTTGTGGAACAGGCATCTTGCCTGTCTCTGCTTGTGGAACAAGCATCTTGCCTGTATCTGCTTGTGGAACAAGCATCTTGCCTGTATCTGATTGTGGAACAGGCATCTTGCCTGTTCTCTTACTGATAATAGATGCAAAACTTTGTTTAAAACTAACAGTTTGATAACAGCTAATCGCCTCGGCAATTTTACCTTGCCTCGTCAAAACTTCCCCCAAATTCAGATAAGGCCAAAAAGCCTCCGGTTTAGCTGCAACAACTTCGCGGCACAAATTTTCAACTTCATCTAACTTGTTTTGCCTAACAAAAACTTCCCATAAATTGTAATAAAACCACCAAGGAAGATCGGGATTTATTTCTATTGCTTGGAAAAATGCCGCCGCCGCTTCCTCCCAATATTTTTGGTGGCTCAGAACAGCACCTAAATTATAATAAGACCAGCAATCATCTGGTTTTTGGGCGACAGTTGCGCGAGATGACGCTAATGCGCGATCGCACTTTTCTTGCTGCTGCAACAACTCCTCCAATTCCGCTGACAGACTTGCACAAATAGGCAATTTTGTCAAGAGCATTTGGTAAAAAATAATTGCGCTTTTTGGGCGATCGTACTTGGCTAAATTCTCTCCTAACTGCAAATAAAACTCCCAATTTTCCGGTGTAATTTGCAATTGATATTGTTCTAAAACCAACTTTAAATCCGACTCAGTTTGTCTGAGAGCATATCCCAACTTCTCGTAACTTCCCGGCAAATCTCCGTCAATTTCAATAGCTTTTAAATACGTAGCGATAGCTTCATCCCACTGTTTGAGTTTAGTTAAAGCGTCGCCTAAATTGCAAAAAGACCAAGCAAAATCAGATTTGAGTGCAATCTCGCAGCGGTAAGCAACAGCAGCTTCTTCCCATTGCCTAAGTTTCAGCAAAGCATCGCCCAAATTGTGATAAGACCAGGAAAAATATGGATTTAACTCAACAGCTTTTTTGTAAGCAGCGACAGCTTCCTCCCATTTTTCAAGTTTCAGCAAAACATCGCCCAAACTGTGATAAGACCAAGAAAAATTAGGATTTAATTCAATAGCTTTTTTGTAAGCAGCAACAGCCTCATCAAACCGACCGCTTTCTTGCAGGGAATTACCCAAATTGTGGTAGTTATTATCCATGCAAAACTCCTGCAAGACTCAGTAATTTTTCCAGCGAGTTCAAATCCACCCGCATATCTTTATGTCCCGGACATTTCTGAATTTTGTCATCCACCAATTCGCCAAGTAAATAGTAATGTTCCAGGCTGCACAAATTGCTAATCATCCAATAACAATGCGGCACGTAAAGGGGAGAAAAAAGCTCAATTACCTTGGTTCCCGGACTGCAAAAAACTAGATTAGTCAACCCCCCTCCGTGAGGTGCGATAACTACTTTAGCAGCAGCTAAACATGATGCTTGTTCCCCTACCGACATCGTTTCTAACTTGACACTGCGAAACCCAATTTTTTCTAAGTATTTAATTACCTCTTCCTCGTTGACGAGTCGCCGATAAGATGCTTGTTTACGGGTGATATAAATTCGATCTGAATAGTCTGTGTTTAGTGGCTGTTTTTCATTTAAAAATGTCTGTTTTAGATATTCACACTTCCATTTTGAAACTGCCCCAGATCCGTCATAAGATATTGAAGGAACTATTAATTTATCAGCGGTAATGTGTAAATTGCAGCGACTTTCTAAAATTTTAGCTTGAGGAATTCCTAAAATCTCTAAAGTTTCTGCTTGATAGGAAGAATCCGAGGCATTGACAACAAACTTATCTATAGTTTCTATCAATCCGCTCCGCTGCAAAAGGTCAAATCGCGTAATCACATCAAACATCCAATGAAAATAAGCGGCTCCACCCCAGCGAGCAGATAAAAAAGCCACATTTCCATCGACGTGTTCAGCGGGAGGCAATTTGTCGGAAGTGATTACCAATTCAGCACAACCCATTGAAATATCAGTAACAAGTTTATTGTTTGAAGTAATCACGGCGGTAGTCACCACATCTGCCCAAGCTCGTCCGTTTGGCAATACGGCAACAAAAGCTTTTCTGGAATGACTTTGATGCTCCCAAAATCTGTGGCTGCTGTCGATTGTTTTGGAATCAGATAAATTAATTTGACTCGCAGGATGGATGTCAATGCAGGTGAGGTGCGGATTCGATTCTGCTGCAACGATCAAATCTTCTGTAAACCCACAGTATTTTTTGAGAATTCTTAAGGGTAAGATTTGATTGCTGTATTCTCCCCGCTCGCTCTCATCGACTTCTCCTTTTTGTTCCAGAGCATAACCTATGTTATCGTAAACTTCAAACAAATCGGGTTTAATTTGCAGGGCTTGAACTAAATTAGCGATTGCAGGTTCCCACTGCTGTTTAGCCATTAAACTCAAACCCAATCCTTCGTAACACCAACAGGATTTTGGATCGAGATTGATACCTTTTTCGTAAATTGCGATCGCCCTTTCCAATTCCCCTTGATTCCGCAGTGCATCACCCAACTTTTTGTACAGCCAACTATGATCGGATTCTAGCTCAATAGCACCACCAAAAGCCACTGCTGCTTCGGGCCAATTTTCTTGGAATTCCAGAACTTCCCCCAAACAATTGTACAACCAACAATCATCGGGATTTAATTCAATAGCTTTGCGGTAAGCCGCCGCCGCTTCTTCCCAGTTTTCCAATGCAATCAAAGCCTTACCTAATCTGTCGTAAGACCAACAAAAATCGGGATTGAGTTCCACTAACTTGCGGTAAGCAAGGGCAGCTTCTCCCCAATTTTCCAGTGCAACCAAAGCCTTACCTAATCTGTCGTAAGACCAACAAAAATCGGGATTTAGTTCAACTAACTTGCGGTAAGCAACAGCAGCTTCCTCCCACTCAGAAAGCTCCATCAGCACATCGCCTAAATTGTTGTAAGTCCAACAAAAATTGGGATTTAACTCAATAGCTTTGCGGTAAGCAGCAGCGGCTTCCTCGTGTTCCTCAATCGCCTGCAAAGTTTCCCCCAAAAAGTGGTAAGACCAACTAAAATTAGGGTTGAGTGCGATCGCCCCTTGGTAAGCTGCCCTAGCTTCGTCAAACAGTTCTTTCTCTTGCAGAGCTTTACCCAACTTGTGGTAAGTTAAGTAGTTGCCCGACTTAATTTTAATAGCTGTTTGATAGCGGGCGATCGCCTCATCCAAATAACCCGCATTTGCCGCAATATCCCCCAACTTTTCCCAACCAAGAGACAACAAAGTTTGCTCGGCGCCCAAACTTTGATTGCCGATTTTTTGGACAATCAGTTGATAGCCTTTATGTACAACTTCTAACTGACTTCCAAACATCTCCAAAAAAACATCTATCCCAATTTTAGTATCTTGCTCCGGGCTGTCGGGAAACGTAAACTCGTAATCGTCAAAAATCATCAATCCCCCAACTTTCACCAACCTCCAAGATAAAATCGCATCTTGCAGAGCACTTGTGGGTTTGTGACAGCCGTCAATGTAAGCAACATCGTAATATTCAGAAGTCAAATTAATTAACAAATTTTGAGAGTAACCTTCTAATTCAATTACCCGATCGGCTGCTCCCGTTTTAACAATATTGCCCTTAAAATGTTGTTGGAAATACAAATCAATACAAGTAATCTTTGCCGTCGGATGAGTTAAAATATTATCCAGCAGCCAGCAAGCCGACATTCCCTGAAAACTGCCGATTTCCACAACTTGAAAATCCGCAATTCCGGTAAATTCCTGCAAATGCCGTTTCCAAATAGGAATATTGTGGGTAAACCAATCTTGGGTAAATTGATAATCTTTCGCCGCACACTCAGGCCAACCCCTCAATTCGCTTGCTTTTTGGTGACAAATAATTGCTTCTTCCAATTCCCCTAATTGGGGTAAAATATTTCCTAAATCGTTGTAAGGGTTAGAATTGCTCGGATCGATTTCTATTTGGCGACGGTAAGTGGCAATTTGTGCGTATAACTCATGTTGTTTCGCCCGAACCTCCTGGAGTTTTGCAACAACTTCCGCAGCATTGGGTTCAATTTTCAGTGCCATGCTATAAAATACGATCGCACCTTCCAACTGCTTCTGTTTCGCTAAACTATTGCCTAAATTTATATAAAATTCCGCTCCATCTAACTCAATTCCCAGCAATTTGTGGTAAATTTTCCCGCTGGCAAGTACCTCGATACCTTGACAATAAGTTGCGATTGTGCTGTCTAAACCCGATTCGCTGCGCTTCCGCAAAACATATCCCAACCTCTGATTGATTCCCGTCAAATTCGGCTCAATCTGAACCGCGTGCAGGTAAGCAGCCACAGCTTGATCCCAGGATTGTTCACTGGTTAATGCAATTCCCAAATTGACATAAAACCAAGGAATATTGGGATTTAATTCAATAGCTTTGCGGTAGCAAATAATAGCTTCTGGCCACAGTTGTTTTTGAGCCAAAGCTTCCCCTAAACAATTGTATGCCCAGTAGGAATTATCATTAATTTCAAGAGCCTGACGGTAACATTTAATAGCTTCATCCAACTCGCGCTTCTGCACCAAAACATTACCTAAACCCACGTAAGCACGAGCATAATTTGGATTGAGTTCGATGCTTTTGCGGTAACAGGCGATCGCCCGATCTAATTCTCCTCGCTCCGCCCAAGTTTTACCCAAACTGTGGTAAGATTCAAAAGAATTTGGATTGATGGCAATGGCTTGTCGGTAATTGGCGATCGCCTCATCCCACCGTTTTTGGCCAATCAGCATTTCCCCCAAATTGTGATAAGCTGTTGCCAGTTGCGGGTTTAACCCAATTGCCCGGGAATAACATTCAATAGCGCGATCGAACTTTCCCAATTCAACCAAACTATTTCCCAGAGTGACGTGCTCCTCAGCAGTTGCCCAATTCGGCTCAATATTAAAAGCTTGATACCAACAGTCTGCCGCCTCTTCTCGCTTCTCCAACTGCGTCCAAATTCTCGCCAACTGCCGATAAACAGCAGCAAAATTCGGCGCTAGCGAAATCGCTTTTTCACAATTGGCGATCGCCTTTTCCCACTGTTTCCCCTGAGAATACAAAATGCCGAGATTAGCATAAACTTCCGGCAAATTTGGATTGCGATCGATCGCCGCTTCATACCACTGCTTAGCTTGCTCGATTTCACCTCGAACCTGCATCACCTTTCCCAGCGTCTGACAAGCTGCCGCCAAATTCGGTTCAATTTTCAACGCTGACTCGCAAGCAGCAACTGCCTCATTTAACCTTCCTTCGGCTAAATAAACTTCTGCTTGCCGACTCAAATCAACCGCTGCCTTTTCCATCTTCTCAATCGAGGGCATAATTAAACTTGCTCCAGACACCAACTAACTCAAACCCACCACCTCAACCATCCTTTTCAGCGAACTCAAGTTCACTAAAATATCCTCAGTCAGCGAATTCTGATACATCAACTGTCTAATAGGATAGCATTCAAAAGCCTCGCCCGTTAAAAAGTAATGTTCCAACTGCAAATATTGACTGATTCCCCAGTAATAATGGCTGATATAGTGAGGCGACACCAACTCAATTACTTTAGTTCCCTTGCCACAAAAAATTGTATTTGTCAATCCGCTGCCGTGGGCTGCAACTATTACCTCAGCGTGGGAAAAATGAGCAATTTGCTCTGCCAAAGACATCGACTCAGGAAAAATTGAAACAAAGCCAAAGTTCTCCAAAACCTCAACCGCATCTTCCTCGTTCAAAACTCGTCGATATCTTGCTTTGCTGCGGCTGATGTAAATGCGTTTGGGATAGCTCGAACTAGGTATAATTTCCTTGAGAAACTCGCGCCTCAAAAAATCCATCGCCCACCCAGAAGGCCAGCCCAAATATCCCGCAAAAGACGGCACAATCAACTCGGTTGCTTGAATGTGAGGCACGCGATCGCTCTCCAAGACTTTCTCTTCGGGAATGCCCAGAATTCTTAGACTTTCCCGCTGAAATTGGTGCTGACAACTATTCACCAAAAACCAATCAATCTCCGCCAAATCCCTACCGCTGTGCCGCAGCAATTCTATCCGTGGCAAAACATCAACCATCCAGTGAAAATAGACATTTCCAGACAAACCCGAAAGCACCGCCACGCTACCGTCAATTTGCTTTAAACCTGGAAAGGATTCTAACTGAAAAACGCTGTGTTTCCTCACATCATGCTTTTCGCATCCCGGCAAAAATCCCGGATAATCTCTCGACACATCAGCCAACAAATAATTGTCAGGAGTAATTACAGCGATCGCCTTGCAAATCAGCCAATAATTTTCCTGCGGCACAATCCAAACTCGCCCGTTGGGAATTGCCGCCACAAAAGTCTTGGGCGACTCCACAGGTAGCGGTTGCGAGTTGGACAAACGGCAAATTCCCCAACCCAAATGCACCGGATCGAACCACTTAGAAAGTCGCTGCAAACACAGCCCGCAAGTTAACCCCGCACAATCGGAATTTGCCAATTGGGAATTGGATCTCGCAAATTGGGAATTCGGAATATTTTCTGCACTTGCTTCGGGTGCAGGTTGCCAAAATATTTCCACATAATTGTCAGCCTCCAACTTAGCATTAACCAGCCAATCCCAACTCGATAAATAAATACCGTCAGGAGGTTTGATAGAAGTGCTATCTGGCAAGATAAAACTCAGTTTTTTCCACTCTTTCTGCTCCCCATACCCGTGCAATTGCAACTCTAAAACTTTTTGATAATAATCGAGCGCCCGTTCCCAGCGCCCCTGTTTTTCCAGCAGTTTTGCCAACTCAAAATAAACCTGCGGTAAAGCAGGTTGAATCGTCAAAGCCATGCGGTAAACGGCAATTGCTGCAATGAACCGCTTTTGCTGGGCTAAGGAATTTCCCACCCGCCAGTAAATCTCTGCATTTTGTGGCTGAATTTGCAAAGCTTTTTGATAATAAGCGGTGGCAGATTCATGCCCGCCGTACTCTGTTAAAGCATTTCCTAAATGCAAGTAAATTTCGGCTAAATTATCGCAAATTTCAGCAACAGGTAATTCGCAAGCTGCACTTGACAAATATCTAGCCACACCATCTTTTTTATTTACTTTTAAATCTGTTAAATCCGTGACATCCGTGACATCCGTGACATCCGTGACATCCGCTACAAAATCCGTTGCCGAACTTCCCATCAATGCTGTGAGAAATCGATCGCACGCAGCGATCGCCCTGGACAATTCATCATCTTCTACCGCCGCAACTCTGCGCCTGTCTCCTAAGCGGCAGTAGGCTTCAACAAAATCAGGCTTCAGAGCTATTGCCCGCTCAAAATAAGGCATGGCTTCAGCAATTTTGCCCAAAACCATCAAAGAAAACCCGGCGTCTGTATAGCCTGAAATATAGTCGGAATTGAGCTCGATCGCGCGATCGAAACAAGCAAGCGCCGCCGAATGTTCCCCCTGCAATTGCCACGCTTTCCCCAGATTGTAGTGAGCCAAAACCATGTCCGGCTCCAACTCAATAGCTGTGAGGTAAGATGCGATCGCCCTATCGGGATTTTTGTCCAGCAAGGCTTGACCCAAATTATTGTGCAGCGTCGCCCAATCCGGCTTAATCTCGATCGCCCGCTGGTAAACCTCGATCGCCTCAGCAGCCCGATCGTCCTTGAGCAAAATCACACCCAGATTGCTGTAAGCTTCCACGTAATCCGGCTTTAGAGCGATCGCCTGTCGGTAGGTATCCATTGCCGCTTCGAGCTGACTATTTTCACCTAAAACCACAGCCAGATTGTATAAAGCATCGAGATAATCCGGTTTTTGGGCGATCGCCTTTCGGTAACAGTCGATCGCCCCCAACAAATTACCCTGCTTGTGAAAAATATTTCCCAAGTTATAATGAACTTGGGCCCAATCTGGTTTCAAATCCAGAGCTTGTCGGTAGTGAAAAACCGCCTCATCCAGCCACGCATAGTCGCTGTAAAGTTGACCCAAATAAGCATGAGCCAGAAAAAACTGGGGCGAAATCTCCAAAGCTTGCACAAAAGCGTCTCTTGCCGCCGTCGGATCGCCTTGAGCTTCGAGAATTTCCCCTAAAGTCGTGTAAGCCGAGGGCGAAAACGGTTGAAGTTCGATCGCCTTGTTGCAAAACTCGATCGCCTCAGTTAACTTCCCCCGGTTCAAATAAATTTGGGCTTGCCGGATATATTCTTCAGTGCTCATTGCTAGCGGTGCAGTTGCGGTTTCTTTACCGCTTCAGTAAAACCTAGAAATTCTAATTTAAAAACTTTCTATTTATATTTTGCCCGATCGGGCGATCGGTTAATTTTATCAATAACTGTCGATCGATTTTTTTTAACTGCCCCTGCTTCAGTTCCTGCATTGAAGATTTCAACCTCACCCCGCTTGTAGCAGAGTGAGGTTGAAATCCTTTAAAACTACCGGCTTTGTGAGAACAGCCCCGAATCTTATCCGGTGCTGCCCCACAACTGCCAGTTGTTTTAGAACAACTCGAAGTTGTTCGAGGTAATAGTCAGGCCAGGCTGCAATTGAGCAACAGTTAGCACTCCGCTGGCGCCGTTGAAGAACAACTTACCGCTTGTTGGGTCGTAGACCAACTTGTTCGTCGTGGCTGTTCCTGGAGTAGCTTCGTTGAAATTAGAAACGACGACAAACTCGCTTGCCTCGAAGCTGCTGCCCAAGCCAGCGAACACACCGCCCTGTTTCAAGCGGATCTTATCTTCGCCTGGGGTAAAGTCAGTGATCGTGTCTACGCCGAAATCGCCACCAGCACTCGCGAAGTAGAACGTATCGCTGCCAGCACCGCCGATCAGGACATCGCTGCCTCTGTCGCCAGAGATCAAGTCATTGCCAGCGCCACCATCGACAGTATCGTTTTCTTTACCGCCGTAGAGAGTGTCGTTGCCATCGCCACCGCTGACAAGATCGTTGCCTTGGCCACCAAAGACTGTATCGCTGCCACTTCCGCCAAGTACAGTGTCGTTGCCTCTGTCGCCAGAAACCAAGTCGTTGCCATCGCCACCGTCTACCAGGTCATTCCCTTTACCGCCAAAGATTAAGTCATCGCCGCTAACGCCAGCGACCACATCGTTGCCGCTGCCTGAAATGACGGTATCGTTGCCGTCGCCGCCGCCGACACTATCATTGTTGCCACCCGATATAATCAGGTCGTTGCCAGTGCCACCAGCGATGACATCAGCGGCCTCAAAAGTCAGAATGATATCGCTGCCGGGGCTGCCGTTCAACCTGTTAGCGCCTACGGGGGTGCCAATAATGGTTGAGCCACCGCCACCGACACCGCCTGGTTGTGTAGTTGGTGTTGTTGGATTTGTTACCTGTGTCATTTACACTCCTCCTAAAAGATCAATCATTTTTCTACAATACACTTTTCCCTCCAAAGGGATTCAATAAATGAAACCGGACATCGGTTGAGACCCTAATTGACCCGGCTGCTATAAGCTGTCATGTAATTTAAATTGTCAGCAGCGAGCCTGGGAGCGCGAGTTGAATCCTGTATTCGTTGAGCAGCAAATCTCGGTTGTTTCCTGCTTTTGACTCTCGACTCCACCACTGCCTCCTCTAACACGAAAATATTCCACTTAAACGTTTGCGAGTTTACCATAATGACCATCGATATGGCTAGTCATTATTAAAACAATACCCGGAAGATACACAGAGACCATTTTTAATGGAAGTATGCTCTCAAGATTGAGAAGTTGCACCGGGCCCGCGGGCCCTGTCATCGCCGGAGAGTTCGATCGCCCGCAATGAGGCTGGAACTGAGCTGCGATTTTTTTAAGTACACTGTACTTGACCAGACTTTTGATTTTCGCCAATAGTTCCCCAGAAATCAAAAGTTTGTAACTCGCTTTGAAAGCAAGCCCACGCACGCTGGAGGCCGGATTCAATCAAAAGTGGCTCCCAATACAGTCCCGGACGAACTTTTGAGCCTCATCGCCTTGATGTTTCCAGCCAAATCCCTCACGCTCAATATAGAATTTTGGCTAAAAACCCAGTTTTTCAACCCCCATCCGTCATTTCAACCATGATCCGCATCCATCCGCACAATCAGACAATGTAGCGAGCGTCTTTTCGTCAAAAGTTGGGATGAACGGTGGGCCGGTAGATTTGTGAGGGTAATGTCACTAGATTTTAGATTTTAGATTTTAGATTTTAGATTTTAGATTTAGTCCACAGATGAATCTGGGAACTGGAACTAGGATATAAATTTTTGGGCTGCTGGCGAATCCTGCCCCAGTTATGGGTTAGCCCCATTGTAGTTATGAATAATTTACCTGTTTATCATGAATGCTGAAGCCGTCAATTTTTTGATGGCATCTATCAAAGCCAATGTAAAATTCTTACCTCGATACTCGCCGGATTTATCTCCCATCGAGCTGTAGTGGGCAAAAATCAAAGCGATTTTCCCTTCTGAAGCATATCCACCTTCAAATGTTCTTGATGAAGCGATTACTAAAACTATTAAGGCTCTTACTGATGAAAATGCTTGGCCATCCTTTCATCACTCTGGTCTCTTTTGAGAACAAATTAAATAGTTAATTTTTGCGGTACATTCGATGGCTAGTACCTGTGAGTGAAAATATTGAGTTTTTAGCAAAGACTTTTTTACTAATGGTTGTTAACTTCGAGCCGATCATTAACGATTAGCCAATTCCCCGAAATTTGAGCCGGCAGTCATTCAGAGAAAATCTCTACTTATTCCTAGCGGTGTGCTTCTAGTTGCGCTGGTGAGGCGTTATAATTGCTCTGGCTGTCGTACTTGTAGATGTGAGCGTGAGAGTCACTCTCGAAAATATAATTGATGGAACTAGCTCCATAGTATGCCAGCGCTAGCAGCGACAATAGATGAAGAACTCTATAAATTGGTTTCTCAGATACTTCGTTCATTTTGACTCCTACTTTTTATGCAAATAACTAATTTGGATACCGTGACGGCACTTTTTTTTTGAAGTTCCCAAACATCTCGTACTTCCAAAAATTTAGCTGGCTCGCGTTATACACTCCTGATGCCCGATCGCCAAAAATAAGTCGTACTTGAGACTTGAAACAGTTTTGGTTGCCTATTTCATATTGCAGTCTCTGCCTTGAATTGTCTATCTAACTGCGGTAAGAGTTAGGGATTTTGGGCGCAAACGAACTCTACAATTTCCTGCTTAGAGCTGCTACGATTTGAATAAAGGGATCCCGAAAAGCTTAAATGGCAAAGAGTCTAGCTGTTTTTCCACGCCTCGCCAGGATTTTCCCACCTTCGATTAATGGTACGCAGTGGTCGGAAGTAATGAAAATTCTTAAGTTGGTCAGCGACCGACGAAAATATGTCTGAAGTTATATTTTTGCAAGCAACAGGCCATGTTACATTACATATTTATTTTGAGCTTGGTTGAGGTGGCAGATAATTTTTGAGTAAAAAAATTTTGCGGTCGTTGTTCGACAATGTGAGTCTGACAATTTTGCCGGAACAATTTTAACTGAAAGCATCCAGGATACCCGCCACGTGATTCATTCCGAAAGCAGACTCAGTACCCAGAAATAAAAAACCTGTATCCGATAAAGGAACCCCCGAATTTATCTCGCGCAAGTCAATGCTTCAAATCTAAAATCTAAAATCTAAAATCTAAAATCTAAAATCGCGCAATCGATTGACTGAGCCGCACCGTTAATTCACGATGTGACAGAAGAAAATTAGGCATCAGTCAATTGGAGACTTTGGCGTGATACGTGGGCTAGGGCGTGCGTCAATCTCGCTTAGTTCAACGATTGGAGATTTGAGATTTATGCCACAGATGAATCGGAGAGCTTGAACAAGATCCTAAAATTTAGGGCAGCAGCCGACTCCTGTCGGAAACTTGTATCCGTTTTTGGGCTGGATCAAAAAGCAGAAGGCAGAATTTGATAGCGGTAAAAAAATACTGTTTTAGGATTCAGAATTTTTATTTGATTCTACCTTCTAGCTGCATTTTTTTAGTATGAAACAAGATAAATTACTCGCTGCCAAAAGCGATGCACGCCGAATAATTTAGGAAGAGATAAGCGAGTGTGTTGAAGCCAGTTACTTCCAAAAGTTATTATAATTTTTGCTCGCATTGAGCTGTTTGTACAACAGACTTTTTGCTAGTAATTTGCAAAAGGGATAGGGGCAGAACAACAGGCCAAAACAGAGGGCCGATTATTAAGGCTATCCAAGATATCACGTCTTTTTTAGATGTCGCAGTATCATTCCAAAAACTTTTGAACCAAACAAGAAAAACGATTAAGGCAATAGAAAAGTAGCTAATCATTATCATTTTTTGACCTCCCTGTCTATAGATGGGATAGAAGTATTTATAATTATTGTATCTCAGGCGGTGGCTCGCCGATCGCAACTTTATGCCCTGAGCCACAAGCTGCAAGTGTCTTAAACCAAAAGTTTCACAGCTATGCAAGTCCATAGCCTGCAATGTTGAGCGGAATTACTCCTGCTGCGCGGCGGTATTGGCAACTCAAAGCCTTGCGTTCAGGGCTTTTCGAGGTTTTGTCAAACCTGGAGGCTACCACCCCAATCATAGCTTATGCGATCGAGGTATTGGGTTTGCTGTGATTTAAATCACGTATACTGGTAGACTTCGGTCACAAATCGAGCCAAGAACGATCGCACAGCTTAGCCGACTGCAATCACCCTACTCTTTTGTCAAATGCTCGATATTATAATAGTCGAGTTCAACGAGATTTCATGCAAGCTCTGACTTTAAAATCCGATCGGGCGATCGCTGAACTGTTCTATCAAGTCACCAATTCAGGCAATCTGACTCGCACTCAAAGCCACGGATTGCGCGAACTCTGCCAAAGCGCTCTCAGCGAAGATGCCAGAGATGCAGTCAACCGCCTGCTGCACGCCATCCGCCGCGGATGGGTCAGGATTTCCGATTAGTCTCCTCACACAAAAAGTTGAGATGAGTATTTTTACTTTCTCTCCTGTCAAGCTTTGCCAACAATAAGATTGAAGTGAGTAGGTCGATCCATTAACCCTCTCCAAAAAAAAATTGTAGTGCGATCGAAAAACTCGAACCGGTTTCTTGAAGAAGCCGGGATTTTTGATTGGAAGCAGCCAGTCGATTTTAGATTTTAGATTTTAGATTTTAGATTTTAGATTGACTTCACATATGAATCTGGGAGCTTGAACTAGAGCTTAAAATTTTGGATCGATGCCCACTCCTATCGGAAACTTGTATCTGTCTTTGGGCGGGTTATTAAGTATATCCACGGAACAAAGACCACACCAAGAAACTAGGTAAATGTAGGTAAAAGCGGGTTCCTAAACAGGCTAAAAGTTGTACCTTCAATTAAGCCATGCGATTTAGCTAGCAGTCATTAGTAATCTCTTAGGATCGCGAATTAAATAACTTACAATTTTAATTGTTATTGTGGGATGGGCGTCCTGCCCGTCATGAGTGGACGGGCGGGACGCCCATCCCACTTTCAAGAGTGGAAGTTATTTAATTCTCATTCCTTAATAGATAAATCTTAATTTATTTGTCACCGTTTCTTAACCAAAAGTAGAGATTTCGGAGTTGCCAAAAGCGAGAAATCGGGACGGGGTTTGTGTTTACAGTGCCAGGGCTATCGAGGAAATATCCGATCCCCTAGTCCGGCTGACACAAATCACTCATCAAGAGCCAATCGATCACATTTACTCCCGTAGTTGAATCACATAAATTTTGGAAAAATTAGTTAATACTGTCAAAAGTGAGTTCAAAAAAAAACACATGATGACAACCCAAACGCTGTTACCTCAATTTACTATTGCAGAGCTAGTCTTTCAGGTATATCACTCCGGTCTGCTGACTCCCACTCACCGACAACAGCTCAAGACAGCGCTGTTAAATGACTGTCTTACCGAAGAAGATCAAACAGCCATCAACCGCTTGCTCCACGCAGTTCGCCGGGGCTGGCTGAAAGTTGTAGATTAAACTCGGTGCTAAATTTTTTGCCACTACTCTTTAAATGCACTGTCACTTGAAGGCAGAATTAAATCCCCTTAAAAAAATTAGGCATTAGCCTAAATGTAGGGTGCGCCATAAGCACCCTGCCGTTTTAACTTCTATTTTCTCAGCTTATTTAGTCACAGATTGTGCCGTCAGGCATCATGGCCTCTCTCAGATTCGCTTCATCCAAATTAGTCCCACGCAAAGAAGCTTGATGCAAGTTTGCTCCCCGGAGATTTGCTCCCTTAAGGGAAACTCCGCTCAAATCTGCTTGATGGAGATTTGCACAGCTCAAGTTAGCTCCACTCAAATCGGCTCCCTTCAAATCAGCTTTTTCCAGATTTGCTTCCGTCAAATTAGCCCAACTCAGATTTGCTTGAGTTAGGTTAGCACGGCTGAGGTCAGCTTGTGTTAAGTTTGCATCGGTTAAATTTGCTTTGCTCAGGTTGATTCCGCAAAGCTTTACTTCTGTCAAGTTGGCACCTTGCAAGTTAGCGTTAACTGCATAAACTTGAATCAAAATTGCCCCCTGAAGGTTTGCATCTCTCATGTCTGCACCCCTGAGACTCGCCCCCGTTAAATCGGCTCCACTGAAGACGACACTCCGCAAGATGGCTCCGCTCAAGTTCGCTCCCACCGCCTCGCATTCGCCAAAATTAGCGGACATGAGGTTGGCTTGGGAGAGGTTGGCTTGACTGATATCTGCTTGATACAGATTAGCTCTGTATAGGGTGAGACCGATCGAATTTGCACCTTTTAAATTAGCGTGACTCAGGTCAATATCGCGCAAATTTGTCCTTGACATATTGGCACCGCTCAGGTCTACTTTGTGAAAAACCCGTTCTCCGGCTGCATACCGTCTGAGAAGTTCATCTGCATCCATGTCATTTTCCCCAAAATATTTAATAATACCTTTGATATTTAAATAATATTAGGAATGAGTGACCTTTACGTTTCTTGGGCTGAGTACCATCGGAAAATTGAGGATTTGGCTGTAAAAATTGAGGAATCTCAGTGGAAATTCGATCGAATTGTCTGTCTGGCGAGGGGAGGGCTGCGGGTTGGAGATACTATGTCGCGGATTTTCGACAAACCTCTGGCGATTTTAGCGGCCTCGTCCTATGGTGGGGCCGAGGGAAATGTCCGGGGCGCGATCGAGTTTGCCCGCGATTTGACAATGGTGGGCGATAATTTGGGCAGCAGCATTCTCCTGGTTGACGATTTGGTGGATTCGGGAATTAGTTTAGAGCAAGGTATCGCTTGGCTCAAGAATCGCTACGGCGAGGATATTCAGGAAATTCGGACTGCTGTACTCTGGTACAAGGCTTGTTCTGTTGCAAAGCCGGATTATTATGTAGATTATTTGGCGGACAATCCTTGGATTCACCAACCTTTTGAAATGTACGAAAAGATGAGTGCGGCTGATTTTGCGGCACAAGTTGGGAGTTAGTCAATAAAAAACTAAAATCAGGTCAAGCTTTAATATGGTTTTGCCGATATTTTGCACTTTTTGGCATAGTCCGTCAGGGGTTGAAACCCCTGTCTCATAGCTAAAGTCCTCTGAAGAGGACTGGATATTTATCAAGGTTCGGCAGTCTGTTTCAACTCTGATATTGCACCAGTATCAGCAACAGGCAAGATGCCTGTTCCACAAAGAGTGAATTTTCTTGTGGAACAGGCATCTTGCCTGTTCCTAAAAGGCTTATTGAGAATGGTGCAAGATATAAGTTTCAACCGACTGTCTTCTATGAGACGAGGAATTAATGCACTCCTAGGGCTTGTGGGTAAGTGCAAGTCGGCTGATAGAATTAGCGAACCGAAAGAATACGATCGCCCAATTCCATACTATCTGCCAAAACTTCCTGCCGCGCCCACCTATCCGCAGCCAAAATATCGTCTAAACCAGGACTTTCACAGTTATCGGCTTGATGTTTGTCGCACGCCTTCTCAATCAACTTCGGAATATCCAAAAACTGAATCTTCTCCTGCAAAAATAGCGCTACCGCCTGTTCGTTTGCCGCATTCAGCACCGCAGGCATCGAACCGCCCGCACGTCCCGCCGCATAAGCCAACTGCATACAAGGATACTTTTCGTGGTCTGGTTCTCGGAAAGTTAAATCCCCAGCTTTTACCAAATCGAGCCGTTCCCAATCTGTATGAATTCGCTCCGGCCAAGACAAAGCGTAAAGCAGCGGCAAACGCATATCCGGCCATCCCAATTGCGCCAAAACCGAGGTATCTTGCAACTCAATTAACGAGTGAATTATGCTCTGAGGATGGATGACAATATCAATGTCGTCATAATCCATTCCGAATAAGTAATGAGCCTCGATGACTTCTAATCCTTTATTCATCAAAGTAGCAGAATCGATCGTGATTTTCTGCCCCATCGACCAATTTGGATGTTTCAAAGCATCGGCTACTGTTACTCCTGCTAATTTGTCGATCGGCAAATCTCGAAAAGAACCCCCCGAAGCAGTGAGAATAATTCGCCGCAACCCGCCAACCATAACACCTTGGAGGCACTGAAAAATTGCCGAATGTTCCGAGTCAGCAGGTAATATTTTAACGCCGTATTTTTCGATTAAGGGGTTGACAACCGGGCCCCCAGCGATTAATGTTTCTTTATTGGCTAAGGCGATATCTTTGCCTGCTTTGATAGCCGCAATTGTTGGCAGCAAACCGGCACAGCCAACTATGCCAGTGACGACGGCTTGAGCGTCACCGTATTGGGCAACTTCGACAACGCCTGACTCGCCAGCAAGTAAAATAGGTTGAGGGTCGATGTCTGCGATCGCCTCCTTCAATTCCAGTAATTGATCTTCGTCGCAAATCGCAACAATTTCCGGTCGAAACTGGCGAATTTGCTGGGCCAGCAACGTTACATTTCGTCCGGCGGTTAACCCGACAATCCGAAATTGATCGGGGTATTGAGCTACAATATCCAGAGTCTGAGTGCCGATCGAGCCTGTGGATCCGAGAAGAGTTATTGCTTTCACAATTTTTTAAGGTTTTGTGGATTATTCTAATATTACGATTGCGGGGATAAAAATTAGTGGTTAACTATTGCGTGGAAAGCACATTCGATGGAATCATATTTTGAGTGACCGAAAGCATCCAGGATACCCGCCACGTGATTCATCCGTCCAGAAATAAAAAACCTGTATCCGATAAAGGAGCCCCCGAATTTATCCGTGGGGTCAATGCTTCGATCTAAAATCTAAGATCTAAAATCTAAAATCGATTGACCACAAGGTGCCAGATTTCATGCAGAATAGGGAAAATTTTGCTGATGACCGTGAGGACATCAGTGTCTCGATCGCCGAAAATATAGATGAAGGTCGATCCCAGCTACCGTCGAGTTTGGTTTGGGCGATCGCGACTGCTGCGGCAATTTTCTTGTTGTGTAGCAGTTTACGCCACGCTTTATTCCAATCAACTGCTTTCGATTTGGGAATTTTTGACCAAGCAATTTACTTAATCAGCCAAAACCAAACGCCTTTTTCTTCTTTAATGGGGATTCATATTTTGGGCGATCACGCAGCGGTAATCTATTATCCGCTAGCTTTGCTGTACAAAATTTACCCAGATGTGCATTGGCTGCTGTTGGTACAAGCAGTTGCATTATCCCTGGGGGCTTGGCCTACCTGGAGTTTAGCGCGTTTGGCAGGTTTGAATCAAGAACAATCCCGTGCGATCGCATTGATTTATTTGCTCTATCCGGTGGTATTTAACATCAATTTATTTGATTTTCACCCGGAAGTAATCGCTTTACCCGCACTTTTTGCCGCAATTTTGGCAGCGCGTTTAAATAAAATTGTGTGGTTTTGTACCGCTATTGTGTTAGTTCTCAGTTGCAAGGCGGTTTTGTCCATAACCGTTGCTGCTATGGGTTTCTGGCTGTTTTTTTGCGAAAAAAAGCAACGGTACGGGGCGATCGCACTTTTGCTAGGTGCAGCTTGGTTTTTGATAGCTTCCCAGAAAATAATCCCCTTCTTTAGCGGCAGCGAAGTCGCTGGAGTCGGGCGCTACAGCTATTTAGGAAAATCCGTACTAGAAATTATCATCAATCTCATATTAAAACCACAGTTAGTATTAGGAAAAATTCTTTCCTTCGATACATTCAAATATTTATTTCTCCTCACCTTACCTGTGATTTGGCTGCTATTGCCATTTTCGGGCAAACTACGGATACAATATCTAACAGCGCTAATTCCTGCCCTCCCTACCCTCCTGATCAATATCCTCTCTGACTTGCCATTTCAACGCAGCTTAGCCTATCAGTATTCAGTACCTGTAATTCCCTTTTTATTTTTAGCAGTAATCGCGAAGGAAGAAACCAGGAAGAGGGAAGAAATAAAAGGCAACAAGGAAGAATATCAAGCAAATAAGCAACAGTTTTTAACATGGGTGAATCTGCCACAAATTAAAAACTTCCGAATTTCTAAACTTTGGCGGGGAATTCAATTGCCGAGAATCATGATAATTTGGTCATTACTAATTTTCCTGGGTGTGGGCGAATATAAAGATTTTTATCTGTACCTAAATAGACTAGATACCTGGCAAGCTACACGCGAAGCAGTCGCACAAGTTCAACCGCAAAGCAGTATTTTAACCGATAATAGACTTGCCCCTCACTTTGCCCACCGCCCAATAGTAAAATTGCTGTCACAAATTTCGCCCCAAACAAATTTAGCTGAATTTCAATACATATTATTAAACCTGCGCCATCCCTGGCCTGATACTGAAAAACTTGGTGATACCTTAGCAAAGCAACTGAAAAAGTCTCCCGATTTTAAATTAACTTATCAAAAAAACGAAGTTATGCTATTTAAACGAATCGCTGATTAAATAATAAAATGCGAACTTTAAAATTCCTAAAAACTCATCCAGTATTTTTAATGATTGTCGTGACAACGATAGTCTTATTTACCGCCAGCAGCGCGCGGCACGCTTTGTTTCAGTCAACTGCATTCGACTTAGCAATTTTTGACCAAGCAATTTATTTAATCTCCCAAAATCAAACGCCATTTTCCTCTTTAATGGCAATCAATATTTGGGGCGACCACGCCGCTTTTATTTTCTATCCACTAGCTTTACTTTACAAAATATATCCAGATGTTCACTGGCTTTTTTTAGTACAAGCTGTTTCCCTAGCTTTAGGCGCTTGGCCGAGTTGGAGTTTGGCACGTCAAGCCGGATTAAACGAACAAAAAGCAATTGCAATTTCAGCCGTATATCTGCTTTATCCCGCAGTATTTAATGTCAACCTCTTCGACTTCCACCCAGAAGTAATTGCTTTACCAGCATTGCTAGCAGCAATCTTAGCCGCGAGGCTGAATAAAACCTTGTGGTTTTGTGCTGCTATTGTATTAGTTTTGAGCTGCAAAGCCGTGCTATCTTTAACTGTGGCTGCGATGGGTTTGTGGCTGTTGTGTTTTGACAAAAAACGCAATTGTGGGCTCATAGCTCTCTTTCTAGGCGCGGGTTGGTTTCTGGTAGTTACTCAGGCAGTTATACCGTATTTTAATCAGGGAAGAGAACACGCGGGTATCGGGCGATATCAATATTTGGGAAATTCTGTTTTTGAAATTGCTATTAATTTAATAGTGAAACCAAATCTAGTTTTAGGGCGTTTGTTTTCTTTAGATACTTTTGGATATTTAGCGTTATTGCTATTACCTATAATTTGGTGGCTGTCCCCGCGTCATCTGTCATCTTTAATTAGTGCTGTGCCGATGTTGGCGATGAATATTCTTTCCGATATCCCCGCTCAGCGGGATTTAATTCATCAATATTCTGTGCCGATATTGCCGTTTTTGTTGGTAGCCGTAATTTCCAGTTTGGCAGCTACCAATCAGCAAAAGGGAAAAACAATATTTGAGAGATTGCCACTTCCTAATTATCCCTTGCCTAGAGTCATTGTAATTTGGTCGTTGATTGCTTTCTTAGCTTTAGCGAAATACGGCTATTTTTGGACTATTTATTTAAAGGGGATCGACACTTTGCCGGCTACCAAAGAGGCAATTTCTCTTGTGGAAACCAAAGGCAGTGTTTTAACAAATGCTCAGATTGCTCCGCACTTAGCGCACCGCCCTGTGGTAAAATTAACTCAGGCTAACGCGCCACCTGCAAATCTCGCAGAATTTGATTATGTATTGCTGAACCTCAGATATCCTGGCTGGATGAGCGATCGAGCTTTTGTTAAAAACTTAGTAACTCAACTAAAAAACACCCCTCAATTTCAACTAAAATATCAGCGAGACGACATATATCTATTCACTAAGGATCGCGAATTAAATAACTTACAATTTTAATTGTTATTGTGGGATGGGCGTCCCGCCCGTCCCACTTTCAAGAGTGGAAGTTATTTAATTCTCATTCCTAAGAGTCATTAGTCAGCAGTCATCAGTCAGTAGTCAACAGTCAACAGTCAACAGTCAACAGTCAACAAATTCGCGCTAATCCTCCACTTTCACAGCCCTTCTTGCCAACTTCACGTAAGTTTTCACAGTTTCATAAGGCATTTCCAAATCAGCAGCAATATCCAGCAAAGATTCCCCCAATTCCCGGCGCGCCAAAATCGTTGCCCAAGTTTCCGCAATCTCAGCAGCGCGACTTCCACCTTTACGTTTTCTGTGCGCCATAAACTTCTGTGTCAATTCCTCTATTCGCGCCGCCAATACGCTTTGTATCGACACTTCAGGTAGGGCTTCTGTCAACCATTGCGATCGCGTTTGTCCCAATCCAAAAGTTGTTTTGTAGCCGATGCCGCAGTAAGGCGCTAACCGCCCCAAAGCATAAAATAACTGTACAAAATCAGGGCGATTGTGAGCCGATCGCCCTAGCCCAAATTCCACCGCCCCAGTGAATCCCGTTACCATACCTTTTTTGCCCGCCGCTACCTTTTGCGACTCCAATTCGTGGCGGCTAATAATTGCATTTTTATCAATCCAGTTCAAAAATTATGCTTGGTAAAAATTTACCACCTAAAAGTTATTCCAGCGGCGCAAATAGCTGTGAAAAACATTTTCGGTAACTGGCAAAGGGAAGTGATTGCCTTTGCTACGAAAGCTTGTAGGAGTCACAAAAATAAGTTTGATGGTGGGCAAAAATGGGCGTTCGGCTGTTAATAATTGCTGGTAATTTGTGGGAGAAAAAGCAATATCCCAAGAGCGAATTAGCAGCGGAGCATTTCGCAAATCTATCTCTTCGGGCAAATTTTGCAGCCACTGACTCAGCCACTGCACTACGGGCTTTGAAAGTCCTGTTACGTACCAGCGATAAATGCGATCGCCCAAAAGCTGAAATTCTTTGCCGCCGAGGAGCAAATCACCTTCCAATCCCGAAAGAGTAAAGGCTTTTTCTGACAAGCGAATTTCTTCATGTGATACCCGCCACGTGATTTATCCGTGGAATCAATCCCAAATCGAAAATCGAAAATCCTCAAGAAAGAGCATTTATCCGTGGGGTAGCCTCTAAAATCTAAAATCTAAAATCTAAAATCTAAAATCTAAAATCTAAAATCTAAAATCTAAAATCTAAAATCTAAAA
>NZ_JAUBUY010000097.1:4110-7281 GCF_036705565.1 Microcoleus sp. AT8-B5 | reverse complement strand
TTTCCGGCAATAAAATAACCTCTGGCTTTAGTAATTGGTTTATAAACTTCTTGTACTAAGGCGGATTTACCTATGCCAGAGTAACCGGATACTAGCATCATTTCGGTGCTGCCCCTGCTGACTCGCTCAAAGGCTGCTAATAAGGTTTCAACTTCTGTTTCTCTGCCGTAGAGTTTTTGAGGTATCTGAAACTTATCTGTAATATCTTTTTGGGCGATCGCAAAATCTGCAATTCCTCCCGTAGTTTTTAATTGTTCTAGGCATTCTTCTAGGTCAGCGATAATTCCCCAAGGGCTTTGATATCTGGCTTCAGCGGTTTTCGCTAATAGCTTCATCACAATATCAGAAACAGCTTTAGGAATTTCTCGATTGATTTGGTGGGGCGGTACTGCTTGTTTGGCAATGTGACAGTGGATTAATTCCATTGCATCGCTGTAATCCCAGGGCAATTGCCCTGTTAGCATTTCGTAAAAAGTGACTCCTAATGAGTAAAAATCAGTGCGGTAGTCGATCGCTCTGTTCATTCTGCCTGTTTGTTCCGGCGATATATAGCTAAGGGTGCCTTCTAAAACATTAGGATTTTTCAGGGTAGGATTTTCGCGCTTTAAAACCGTAGAGATGCCAAAATCTATAATTTGAACTCGCCCTGTGCTTGAGTTGATAATAATATTGCTGGGATTAATATCTTTATGAATAATTTTATGTCTGTGAATTTCACCTAAAGCCCTGGTTATTTTAATAGCTGTTAATAAAAACTCTTCTAAGGTAAGTTTGTGAGAAGCCAACCAAAGCTTTAATGAGTCTCCACCACAATCCTCGAAAATGATAGCCAAACTGTTATGGTATCTTTCTAAGCTGTAGGTTTTAGGGACACTTTCTAGGTGAAGATTGTGTGTGATTTCGTATTCCTGCTTGTATCTGACTAACGAAGCTGGCATCGGATAATCTTGTTTGAGAAATTTGAGAATTACGGGTTGGTTGTCTTGCTTTCTCAGTCCCCGGTAAACTACAGAATTATTACTTTCATGGATCTGGTTGGTAATGTCGTAGCCCGGTAAGTTAATCATTCTTACAGCCTCTTGTCAGTATTAATACTCAATTATTTTTTATATATTGTTAGTTAATTAAGTATATGTATTATCTAATACACAATATTACCCTAAAATTTAAGAAAAGCTTAAGTTTTCCAAAAAAAATTATTTTTTCTTAACATTTCTTCAAAATAAGAGGGCTAAACATTCCGACCAGGAGTCCGATCGCTCCACAGTTTCCTGTAAAATCCGGCAAAACAGAGTGAAGTGCGATCGCCGTTAGTCTTCCTAGGAGATTTGGGCGTTGCATAATGAGAGTATAAATAGGGCGAATCACCATGCAATGAAAGCGAGTGCAAATTAACCCATATCCGTAGAAACACTAAGAAAAAAGGAAAACAGAACCACATTTGTGTCAAATGCGATCGTCAATTTATCGCTGATGATGAGTCCCACGCCTGGTTACAGCGAGACTGTGAAACCGGAATGCCTAAAAATGTATGTCAATAGTATAGGTTTTCGGGCAATTAACGAATCAAGGGAGTTCATCACACCACCCTAATAACTTCGGTAAGACTTGTGGGAAAACTCCATTACCAAGGATTGCCAATCATTGTAAAGGCGGCCCAATAATAAGGATGCGAAAGCACTCGATCGCCCCGCGCCGCAATTTCTGGAGGCAAAATTAGACCCCCAGAAAGCCCTTGGGCTCGCAACATCCCGTCTTGAATCCGCACGCGCCCCCGCAGCATCTCCAATTGCGCGCGTCGCAAAGCCTCCGCTTTAATCATCAAATTGCCACCGCGTCTGGGGGCCCGCAACTGGCGATAAAACTCAGTCATCAGCCCCAAAGTCCCATCATCGCTGACTTCCCACAAACTCGCCAAAGCGGATTTAGCACCGCTAGCTACCGCCAAACCCGCAAACCCCAACTCCGCATCTTCGTCGCCCAAAGCGGTACTGCACGCGCTTAAAACTAACAGATTCACCGGCGGTTCATTCCATCGCAACTGTCGCATTTGATCGATACGTAATTTACTATCCCACAACTGAATGTAAGAATTTTTCGGTTCTCCTGGCTGGAATTCGCTGTGAGTTGCTAAGTGAATGATGCCAAAAGGCTGATTTGCCCGCTGAGCTTGCAAATTTTCGAGAGTAAAATCTTGATTCAAAAATGATTTTCCTTCACTTGGCGGCGCGATCGACTCTAACTCCACCGGTACCGCTGGTAATGGCGCTTTATCTTCAAATACCGACGCCCCCATGGCCAAAATTTCATCATCCGCAATATTGTCGTAGCCGATATCAGTTAAGCTCAGACTCGGCATCACACTAATGCTGTATTTCTCAACTAAAAAGCCTTTGCCATCGTGAAGAGCAGCAAACGGCACGCTCCGCAAACCTGCTGCTGGAATTACAATTAAATTGTCAATCTTTAAAGCTGTCAATTCTGCGGCAACTGGTGCAATTAACCACCGATAAAGTTTTTGCGCGGTATCCAAATAACTAATGCTGCTTCTTTTTCGGGGATTAGTTATTTCGGTTTGCAGGGCGTCAGCTAGTTGCAACACCTGCCAGCGGGTTGTAGCCGGAATTAAAACGCGCTGGGGTTGAGCATTAGCTGTTACTAACACTATTTCTAAATGCTCCCCACTCGGAACATCGGAAACTTCTTTGCCATCCGGCGACAACCTCTGAGTCAACTTATCTTCTAAGGGATGAGATGGCTGGGATGCGAGGTTTGTTTTCACAGGCAATAGATTTGATAAATCCTGACTTGCCACCAGTACAGAATCATTTTCTTTGACAGCGGCTGCATCAGCTCTGCTGAGCCAATTCATATAAATAATAGCAGATTTGATTCCGGTAATTTTTTCGTTTTTGCGAAGATTTTCGTAAATTACCGACATATTCCCGATCGGTCTTCTTGCGGGCAAATCCAGATATTTTTCGTACTCGCGAGTAAAGATTTCCTCAAATGCTAAAACTCCCGAACCTGCCGAATCTAGCCTGCGAGAAGGAGCGAAAATATCCGGGCTAATTTCGGGAGTGTTGTATTGACTTTGCGATCGCAATTCTACTTGCACAGATGCAGGAAATGACAGCGCCGGATCGGGATTTACGGACTCAAGAGGCGGTG
>NZ_JAUBUY010000097.1:0-4010 GCF_036705565.1 Microcoleus sp. AT8-B5 | reverse complement strand
CGGGAATGGGTGCGGGAATGGGTGCGGGAATGGGTGCGGGAATGGGTGCGGGAATGGGTGCGGGAATGGGTGCGGGAATGGGTGCGGGAGTAGAGGGCGGGCCCGGTGTAATTAGGGAAATCTGATTTGGTAAACTTCCTTGGGTGTAAGTTTGTCCAACAGAAAAAGTGGGCAAAATGGCATTTCCCGCGCCAGCATTAATGCTTCCCAGGGTTCCATTGTCGATCGCGCCACCAACTATAAATGGTCGATCGATAGCGCCTCCGTGGCGAATTGCGATCCTGCCCGCCCCCGCACCTCCGGCAGTAGAAATACTCGAAGAATTGCCCGATATATCGTTGAAAACATTGTTCGAGCGAAACAAACCGAGGGTTGTCACATCAACACTGCCACCAGTGCCACCAGTACCACCTTGAGCATTGATAAAGCCCAACTGAATGTTATCAGTCGCGTTCAGGGAAACGCCCCCGCCGTTGCCGTTTGAAGTGCTGCTGGAGTTGAGATCGAGAGCCGAAATGCCCGATGAAGAGGTGACATCGATATTTCCGCCGATCGCCCCCGAAGCGTTCAAAGCTCCCGCAGTTAAAGGGCCGGCAGTGGTTTGGAGAGCGATCGCGCCTCCTGTGCCCGCCGATGACGAGTCGATCGCACCCGCAGCAACAGTATTCCCCTCAACCCGAATCCTCCCACCGTTCGAGGTAATATTACCAGTCCGAACCTCGCCGCTTCCTTGCAGGTTCACGCTGCCACCATCCGTCCTTAAATTACCCTCTAGGAAGACGTTTTCTGCCTTGATATCGGCTCCCAAAGCGGCCGTGCTGTCCCCCCCGAAGCTAGCGGAATCTCGCGCGTTAACGCTCAAAATACGCGCTGCAATTGTGGAAGCAGCAGTCACACTAGCAGCATCGGCCGAGAGCAGGCCCAACCTCTGAGTTTGACCGACTCTGCCGTCAAAAGTAATGTTGCCACCAGCGCGCAGGGTCAAATTATTAGCCCGGCCCGGCCTGCTGTCGAGGGTATTGGCAAAAGTGATATTGCCGGTAGTGGTGGCTAGGGCGGCGGTGCGATCGACTGTGACGTTACTATTGAAAGTCATGTCGCCAGATGTCGCAATATTGCCCGATACCTCGGTACTGCGGGCGTTGACAGTTAAACTCGCCAGCGGTGCAGCTTGACCGACTGTAGCGCCGAACAGCACTCGCCCAGCGTCTAGTCTTAGGGCGTGAGATCCGTCTAGGCTACCGGAGAACAGAATGTTGCCGCTAACTTCCGCGCTCAAAGCCACGTCAGCATTGAGGGATGCGTTTCCTGTAAAAGTGAGATCGCCACCGGATGTGGCAATGTTGGCGTTGAGATTAGTTTGGGGCGCGTTGAGAGTCAAGCTAGCGCTGCCGCTTGTGTTCAGGGGATTGTCGATCGCGATCGATCGGCCTTGAAGTGTCAGCGGGCTGTTGAAGGTAATGGGTGCGACGATCGCGATCGACGTGCTGCTACCGTTTTCGCGCCCGATCGCGATCGAGCCGAAATCCCCCGCCAAAGCGCCGAGATCCGTTGCCGTCAAGTCCAAAAGGCCCAAAACATCGCCGGTGCCACCGATCCGAATTGCTCGGCTATCGTTGGGCTGCAAGCGAATTGTTCCCCCCGCACTGCTGACGGAATTGCTGCCGCCTCTGAAGTCAATGCCGTTACCAGTGATAGCGATATTGCCGCCGTTAGCATTGAGTCCGCCCAGAGAGATGCTGCTGGCAAAAATGTTGATGTTGCCACCTTGAGTCTCGATTAAATCGTTGGGGTCATTGACAACAAACACTCCGCCCGCTCTAAATGTTACGGTGTCTCCGGTTCTCGCTTGCAGGGAAAGTTTGTTATCGGGCAAGTCTTGGACGGTGATGTAGCCGGGGGTATCTAGAACCACGTTGCTGCCGGCCGCCATCTGTTCCAACTGCACTTCTGAGATCGATGTTTCGTTGGGTTCTGGTGCCGATTCCAGTTCCCCGCCAGTCGATCGCGCGCTGCTGGATCCGTTACCGCTGACGATGGTAATATTTGCCGGATCGAGCAACAAATTGCCGATCGCACCGTTAGTCGCGCGGGTATCGACCTCTCCTTGGAAAGTTAAAGCATTTTTGCCGGAAACTTCTACTGTTCCGCCGTTACCTGCGGTAGTGCCGCCGCGAGCACTAATATTGCCCAAGAAGCGAGTTGTATTGTCTGACCAAATTACCGCAGTGCCGCCATTGCCGCGGTCGATCGCGTTTGCTGCGATCGTAGAATCAGGACTAACATAAGTTACCTGGGCGTTGGGCACTGGTTCCATCCCTTGGAAACCGCCTCCGACGCGCACAGTACCTCCACCGTCAGTCCCGGAAGCATTGATATTTGCGCCGAAGAGTCCGACTTTTTCCCCTAAAATATTGACTGTGCCCCCAGCATTCCCAGAAGGGCCAAATACATTTACAGAACCGGAGACGATCGCACTTCCGGCAACTGCGGGCACTGTTTGGCCCCCAGTCAATACCAATTGACCTTGTTCGTTAGTGGTTAAACCTGTGGCTGACGCTACGCCTGGGCCCGTTAGCAACTGAGGCAAAGAAACCGGGGCGATCGCCGATTTTTCTGACTGCAAAGACGGAGTAATTTCTAAACTCAATAAATTGCCGCTTTGACTGATACGGACTGCATTTTGTCCCGGAACAGCAGCCACAGTAACTTGACCGTTGGGAGCGGATAATTGTCCTGTATTAATAACGGTGCCACCGAGCAAAGTTAAACTTTCCCCGTTGCCAACTGCCAAGTTTCCGGCATTGACAATTGCACCAATTTGTGAATTATTAAAATTAAATTGATTAGGATTTCCCAGTAAAGCTTTGTAATCATTAATTCCCGCCGAATGGAACCAGCCGTCACCGAAACCAATACCTGTAGCAGTTGTCGCGAAAAAAGACCCCGGCACGTTCAATCTAGCATTTTGACCGAAGACAATTCCCGCCGGATTCATTAAGAATAAATTTGAATTGCCGCCGGTTACAGAAATCAGACCGTTAATGATGGAAACATTGTTGCCGGAAATCCGCCCTAAAATATTTTGAATATTTGGATTAGTTAGAAAATTAGCGATTTGACCTTCGCTGAGATTAAATTGGCTGAAGCTGTGAAACAGATTTGTCCCGTTTCCTGACAATTGTCCGCCACTAATGTCGGTGCGGTTTTGCTCGGACTGAACAACAGTATTTGTGCCGTCATTTGCAGGAACGACAGGTTGCGATCGCACTGCTAGAGGTAGCAGCCAAAAACCTAATGTCAAAATTAGAGCCGAAGGAAAATAGGTCATTGGAGGAAGCCATTAGTCATTAGTCATTATTCCTTAGTCATTAGTCATTAGTCATTAGCCGGAAGGAAGAGGGATTTCAGACAAGCCAATTCTCCATTACCAATTTTAATCTCTTCTCGTTTTGATTTTTTTTGAGCTGTAATGTTCCGCTAAAGTGCCCATAAACTTCAAAAAGTCGATCGCACACCGCCACCACCGGGGTCGATCGCACTCCAAAACCACCCGTTGCCCGAATGTCGGAAATTTCAGGCAAATTTTGTATTGTTCTGTAACAAGTGTATTGACAAAAGCCCCCCAGAGTCATAAGATTGGAGCACTGATTGGGTGGGAAAGTAAAAACCCACACCATAACTGGCTCCTCTAATAAAGTTAAAAACAAAATATTGATGCTTTTAGAGACCAACCATGCAAACTCCAGCTTTCCCATTTCTAACTGAACAAATAGTAGAGCGGATATTTTCGTCCGGCGAACTGACTCGCGATGACAGACAGCGGATTCAGTCAATGCTCTTAAATGAGTCGATCGGCGAAAATGAATTGAGCTTAATTGAAAAAGTCATGGAAGGCGTAGTCAAGGGAATCCTTGACGTGATGAATTAGTTGATAAGGAATGAGAATTAAATAACTTCCACTCTTGAAAGTGGGATGGGCGTCCCGCCCGTCATGAGTGGACGGGCGG
>NZ_JAUBUY010000016.1:0-141547 GCF_036705565.1 Microcoleus sp. AT8-B5 | reverse complement strand
GCCCGTCCACTCATGACGGGCGGGACGCCCATCCCACAATAACAATTAAAATTGTAAGTTATTTAATTCGCGATCCTAAGTGGGTGTTGAAGGAACAGAATGCAGAAATTCGGCGCGGGTTAATTCAGGGAATTACTTACGATCGCATAATTCAAGAATTCGCGGTGACAGAATTAGATAGTTGGCAGGAATACACTTTATTAAGCATCGAGTTTGACGATGATTTTGATCGGGTGAATAATGCAAATCCTGTTTATTTGTTAAAAATGACTTGTCCGAGTACGGGATTCATTCACGCTTTGCGAGTGCCGCCTGATGTGCGATCCTCTTCGAGGGCTTCGCTAACGGCTAAAGAGGCAATTCGCTGGGTAAATTGGGGAATCGATCCAGAGGAGTTTTCCGTGCAAACCTGAGTGATACCAATTGTTAAAAGTCACAGAACCCCGCGCCACAGTTAGGATCAGCCGTTTCCCTACCCGATCGTCTGTACTTCACTCCACTGAAAACCGCTATATTGACAACAGCCTTAACCCATGAAACACCGATAAACGTTCCCGCAGTGTGCCACTTCCAAGGGTGGAATGTACCAACCACCGATCGCCCACAAACGGTTAATAACATCAAGAAGAAGCCCACCCTCGGATCGAAGGTGGGCTCTGTTCATGCCAGCTTACCGACAGCTAGGCAATCGGGTCTCTTCGCTGGTAGACGTAAAATATCGGAAAAAGATCCGAACGTCTGAAAAAACTTCTCGCCCACCATTAAGCTTCAGTTTACCCAACCGGATCGGGAAAATTGCGCCCGCAGCGCTGTTCCCCTGACATCGGGGAACACTGGGGCTTAAACTTTTCAATAGACTTCTGCAAAAAAGCTCGTCTTGGGCCGGCAGGATGCCCAACCCCTACTCCGCACAAGAATTAAACTTGTTCGAGAAGTCTCCTAATTCTGCTCTTTAACTTTGATTTCCCAACTGATTAGGGATCGTGATGGGAGCATCTCAATGAAAGCAGCCCAGCTAGAAATTGGAGTTAGGAGCCAGGAGGCAGGAGGAAAGAGTCAGAAGGAAGCAGCCAGAAGAAGTGTTTTTACAAATATAGCAATCCTAAATGATTATACTCGTTACCAGGAAGAGCCTGGTAACGCATATCCGGAGGCTCTGCGTCCATAGTCTGGGCCGAGGCAGAGCCTCGCTTACATCGGTTCCCAGGCAGAGCTTGGAAGTTAACCAGTTATTGAAACTGATGCGAGGATTGCTATATGAGATGCTCCCGATAGTCACCACCTTACCCACCATAAAAATTAATTTATGAATTTCACAAAAGGTGCTGTAATAAGACTAACAATTCTCTTGATTTTTCTCGGAATAGGTGGTGCTTATTTATGGCATCTCATGTCAAATACGGCTTCTTTAGAACAAGCTGAAGCACAATCTAAATTATTAGATAAAATCAATGTAAATGGAAATTACATTGAAGCATTGCTCTGGTTTTGCTTTGCTATTGGTTTCGCTCTTAATGCCAATAAGACATCAGGAATAACCAGAATTAATCGCCTGATTACTACCCTAATTTTTTTCTTGTTTGGTGGCTCAGATATTGTCGAAGTACAAACGGGCGCGTGGTGGAATCCTTGCTGGTTATTTGTTTGGAAAGTTTCTTGCGTTTTATTTATGGTGAGCTTATTTTGGGTTTATTTACGCGATCGCGCCCTTTCAAGTAAACCATAAATAACTGCTTCCCAGGAAGAGCTAGGGAACCGATTTCCAGAGGAAGAGGCTCGCTATTTTAGCAGGAAAATCGGAGGCAGAGCCTCCGGATCTGTGTTACCAGGCAGAGCCTGGTAACGAGTAGAACGAGTAGAAACAGAGAAAGCCGAAATTACTAATGGCTGTACCTACAAGTTCGATTAGTTCGGTGGGTCAAAGCGGTTGACGGAGAGAGCAACACCGATCATCGGCAGAGCGACACCGAAGCAAATCAGCCACTGATCCAGATTCATCGGAGCCGTCTCAAATATGCTATTGACAAATGGAGAATTAGCAAAGATGATCTGCAAAATCACCGCCACGACAATTCCCACACCGAGGGCGGGAGCACCGCTAACTTCTTCCTTAGATCCGCTAAATTTAGCCATCAAAGAAGGCAACAACTGGCTGAGGCTCAACAGGTAAAAAATTCTCCCCATTACCAAGGCTTGAATCGCCATCGTGCGGGCGAGTTGGATCGTTCCCCACTCGGCTTGGCGCACCCATTCAAACATTCCGAAAATCAAAGTCCAGTTGTAAAGAGAAATAGCGATAATTCGCTTGATTCGATTTGGAGTCAGCAAAGGTTCGTTTGCCGATCGCGGTTGTTGTTTCATCACTCCCGGTGACTTGGGCTCGAAAGCAAGCGGCACAGTCATCGTAATTGAGTTGAGCATATTCAACCAGAGAATTTGTAGCGACAAAATCGGCAATTCTCGACCGAGGAGGGTGCTGAGCAAAATTGTCATCGATTCTCCGCCGTTGACTGGGAGAATGAAGCTGATTGCTTTGAGCAGATTTTTGTAAACCGATCGCCCTTCTTCGACAGCAGATTCGATCGACGCAAAGTTATCATCGGTAAGAATCATGTCGGCGGCTTCTTTAGAAACCTCCGTACCGCTGCCCATCGCAATCCCGATATCCGCTTGTTTCAGCGCCGGCGCGTCGTTAACGCCGTCTCCCGTCATCGCCACAATTTCGCCTTGATTTTGCAAAGCTTCTACGAGGCGGAGTTTTTGTTCTGGGGCGACGCGGGCAAAAACTGAGCCGGCTTCTACGGCTTCGCCGAGTTCCTGCTTGCTCATGGAGGCGAGCTCGGCGCCGGTGTAGGCTACAAGTTCTCTGTGGTGTTTAGTTTTGCGGAATCCCATGCGGCGGGCGATCGCCTTGGCTGTAGCTATGTGGTCGCCGGTAATCATTTTGACTTGGATGCCGGCGGTTTGACAAGCTTGGACGGCTGCGATCGCTTCTGCCCGCGGCGGGTCAATCATGCCTTGCAGTCCCAAGAAAACCAGCCCTGACTCCAAATCCGAGTGATCGACGGAATTTTGGCTTTGCGGTACTGGCTTTTTCGCTAAAGCCAAGACGCGCAAGCCTTGATGCGCCATTTCATCGACTTGGTGGTGGATTTGTTCGCGATCGACTTCTACCGGATTTCCTTGGGTATCGAGACTGGAACCGCAGCGGCCGAGAATTGATTCTACTGAACCTTTGACGTACAAAATTTTGCCACTGGGAGTTCGGTGCAGCGTCGCCATGTATTGAAACTGAGATTCAAAGGGAATTGAATCCAGCCGCTGCATTGATTTGGACAAAGCTTGCTGACTCAATTCGGCTTTTTTGCCCGCAGCAATTAACGCTCCTTCTGTCGGATCTCCGACGACTATCCAATTATCGTCTTTGAATTCCAACTGAGAGTCGTTGCAAAGGAGTCCAGCTTGCAAACATTCTTGCAAAGTTGGAGCTTGGCTGACAGTAATTGGCAGTTGGTTGAGTTGAATTTCACCTTCGGGGCTGTATCCCGTACCCGTAACTGAGTAGGATGCGCCGCCAGAATAGATTTCTTGCACCGTCATCTGGTTTTCCGTCAAAGTTCCAGTTTTGTCGGAACAGATGACTGTAGCGCCGCCTAGGGTCTCTACAGCGGGCAATTTGCGGACGATCGCGTGGCGATTTGCCATCCGGGAAACGCCTACGGCTAGGGTGACGGTGATGACGGCGGGTAAGCCTTCGGGAATTGCGCCGACAATCAGGGCGACTGCGGGTTCGACTGCTTCTTTAAAGGCTGAAACTCCCTCTGGGACAGGTCTGCCCAATCTGACGGCGAAGGTCAAGGTTGCCATTCCCAACACGAATAACAGCCAGTTTTGACTGAATTGGTTGAATTTGCGGGTTAAGGGGGTGGTGAGGTCGATGTGCCGATCTAATAGTTGGGAGATTTTGCCGGTTTCGGTTTTATTGGCGATCGCAATTACGATGCCGCTACCTTGGCCAAAAGTGACAAAACTGCCGGCATAGGCCATGTTATCCCGTTCTGCTAGTGGCGTTTCTTTTGGCAGAACTATGTCTCCAGATTGTCCTAATTCTTTTTCGACAGCAACTGATTCCCCGGTGAGTCCCGATTCGTCGATTTGCAAGTCGCGGACTTTCACTAAGCGCAAGTCTGCCGGTACTTTGTCGCCGGAAGTCAGGGTTACTAAGTCGCCAACAACGAGTTCTTTGGAGGGAATTTTTAATTTTTTGCCGCCCCGAATAACTGTGGCTTCAGTGGTGACAGCTTGGGCGAGGGCTTCAATTTTTTTCTCGGCTCCAGCTTCTTGGATGAAACTAATAGTAGCGTTTGTGGTTGTTACGCCCCAAATTACGCTAGCGTTTAGCCATTCTCCGATCACTGCTTTGATTAAACCTGCACTCAGCAAGATGATCAGGAGGGGTTGGTTAAATTGCAGGATAAATTTTAACCAGGCTGGTTTCCCTGCTTTAACTGTTAGTTCGTTGGGCCCGAATTTCTGTTGGCGATGGTTGGCTTCTGTCGGTTCTAAACCGCTTTCCAGGTTGGTTTCTAAGATAGTTGCAACCTTGGATATTTCTAGGTAGTGCCAATATTGCTCTGCTACGTCTACATCGTTGGCGGATCTTGATGGCATTATTCTTCCTGAATATTGGGGGTGTGTGAGGAGCTTCGATCGCTCTTTAATAGGCACGCTAAATACAACTCAGCGCTCGTTGGAGCGTGAATATATTGAGCGGCTTAATTGTTTGTTGATTACTTTAACGGGCTGTGACTTACATCTATATTACAACGGATGTGGCCGTTTGTGGCAAGAGATGTGGGGAATTTTTTTCGGTGCTAAATCTGGTTTGGGACTTGGTGGCTAAGGTGGGGAAAAGTCGATCGAATCCCTTGACATTTTGCAAGTTTTAGGTGTGGTTGAAGAAAGGGAGGACACGGAAGTCACGGATAGACGGATTCATTATTGAACACGAGTCAGGAGTTATCGATCGCAGAAATGTTACAACCTAGTTAAGCAACAAAATTTTGAGTTCATGGAAATAGTAGTGACGCTGGTGCTGGGTTCAGTGCTGTTTGTCTGGGGAATGCGGTTCGGGCGGGTGTTAGTTCGATCGGGAGTGACGGCTAACGACTTGTTTAAGGGCAGAAATTCGATCGCCCTGCTGTTTTTGGGTTTTTATATTGCCTTGCTGCTACTGGCTCTAAATATGCCTCAAATGCCTGTTTTGCCGATCGAGTGGCGCTTTCACGGGATGCGAGTTACTTGGACTTTGCTCAGAGTGATGCTGATGGGAGTCTGCGGTATTGGGTTTAGTATAAGTTGGTTGACAGCGCGATCGCAAGTAATCGCAGTAATTTTAATTGGCTTGTTGGGATTGGGAGGATTTACAGGCGCTGAAAACTATTTTCTGGCGCCAATTTACGCTGATTTAATAGATAATTTGCGGCCAAACGGTGTATTTCGGCAAACATCTAACAGCAGTTGCGCGCCGGCGGCGCTAGCAACAGTGTTAAGGCGTTGGGGGATGGATGCGACGGAATCGAGTGTAGCTAGAGAGGCCGGCACGAGTCGCTTGGGAACTTCCATGCCACAGTTAATTATAGCAGCAAGAGCTTTGGGCGTAAATGCGATCGAACTAACGCCAACTTGGGAGCAAATTCAGCAAATTAATCGCCCCGGAGTGCTAGCAGTTTGGCTATTTGACGGCCCTCGGAAGCTACCCCACGCGGTCGCTTTGCTGGGAATGAATGACCGTGTAGCTGTCATTGGAGACCCGGCGCGGGGCAGGATTTTCTATTTAGATAGGGCAACTTTTGCCAAAGTTTGGCGCGATCAATACGTGCCGATTTTCCGGTCTGCTGATATCTTGTTAAGCAATCAGCAAGCTATTGACTATTTGAGTAAATTAGGATATAATGGCGGCAATTTAAAAGCAGATATCGAGCGCTTTCAAAAAGACAAAAAATTGCAAGTCAGCGGCAACTTAGACCGGATGACTGAGTTAATGTTGAGCGGCAGTTTTTTGGAAGAAGTCCCCAGATTGGATGGGAAATAGTTATTAAGGAATGAGAATTAAATAACTTCCACAAGATTGTGGGACGGGCGGGACGCCCATCCCACAATAACAATTAAAATTGTAAGTTATTTAATTAGCGATCCTAAAAATCATCAAGCGCCGAGGCACTCTTGACCAACAGAAAATAGGAATCATGCGGTTTTTTTTCAAACAATCTTTGAGTCATATTATGTTCGGTATATTACCCCTAATACCGTAGGGGTTCCCCTCACGGAAAATATCTGCTAATAATTGACAATCTCAAAAACCCGCCCTTTTAATCGCTCGATCGCACATGATATCATCCGTTCCTAGCGATCGCAAATATTCGATCGCCCCAGCAGATAATCGGCGATCGCACATTGGTAGCGTGGCTGCATGAAATTACCGTAAGCGTAGGCAGTTGCATCTAATTCCTGCTATATTTTTACGGTCGATCGCACCTTGGTCACGCCTCACCGTTTTTGACAGTTGGGAACAGTTGAATCCCTCATTTTAGGCTCAGACAGCTTGACTTCCCATCCAGGTAAATTCCACCAATTAACTCGCTGATTCGGCTGAATCCAAAAGTTTAGTTGTGTAATCTTACCATCCTCAAATCTGAGTGTGGGAAAGGTAGGATAACTGGTATCATCGGTTTCGCGATAAGTGCGTCCCAGGTAATTTAGGCACGTCGTTAATCCCTCATTAATTCCCAATTCTTCCACTCCCGTTCCCTTCAATTTGGCATCATCGTAAGTGAAAGAACCGTTGAATGTATTGCCCGCTAACCCGCCTTTGGTAACAGCGATCGTGAAATCGTAGGTGACGGGAACTGCGTCGGCTTGGGTTGCAGTTACAACTGTGCTCAGAAGAGTCGTGGCGATGGCTACAGAGAGTTTTAAAATTGCTCGCACACTCGCATCCCGAAACAGAACAACACTATAAATTCCGCTTTCAGCCATCGGGAAACTCCTTGATTAAACTTATATAGTCAGTGTGCATTTTGGATATGATATCATAAGCTATCAGTTACAGCATATTCCATGTAGATGTAGAGGGCGAGAAACCGGGTTTCGAGCAACAGAATCAGTAAGGATGGGAGAACTGTAAAGAAACCCGGTTTCTGGGGTATACTTCATCAACCTGGAATACGCTGTAAATGCGATCGCAGCCGAGTGCTAATCGAACAAAAATTACCGCATCTGGTTAATCATGGATACTTTTTTTGCTCTGAAAAACCCCACCTAAAAAAACGTCTTTAATCGCCCAAAATTAACTCAGTAGATTTAACCACATTCATTCCCGCCACCGCAAATTTTTGATAAGCTGCATCGGCTTGTTCCGTGAAATCAACAACACCCGGAACAACCACAGGCGAAGTGCAATCTTCCAGCAAATAAACCTTCTTTGCCAAACTCGGATCTCGCGCCAAAATTTCCGTTAACAAATCATCAATTGTCCAAGCAACGCAGTGACTTTTCGCTTGTCCGGCAATAACTACTGCATCAAAATCGAGTAATTTATCAATAAACTTAGCATTCTTTTCCGCAATCGGATTGCCGTCGAATCCCTCTAAAACTTCCGGCCGCAAAACCGAATAGTTTTCAGTCAGTGGATTCCCGCCTTTGATCTCAAAAAGTGCTTGGCTGTTGCGGGCTATAGTATGAAAAAATACAGCTTCTTCCACCGCAGAAACCAGCGCGTGTCCGATGCCACCTAACATTGAGTGATAGGGCCAAATTGTCAGGGGATATTTCCCATCGGCGCTGAGTTTTTTGACGTAGTGGAAAGCCTGTTTTTTCAGTGCTGAAAAATTAGCCCCGCTGATGCTATCGGCTACGGCGGGATTGACTTTCCAAATGCCTTTTTGGACATCTTCGAGTGTAATAGAAGTTGCGGCTGGTAGGGGGTGTTCGCCAGCTTCGTTTATCCAAAAGATTGGATGAAAAATTTGCATGGCGGTGTGGGTGTCCATTGTCGGCGCAATGGTTGTAATTGCGTTTAAATTGCGATAAATAAATTCGCACAGTCGCAGGTTATCATCAACGGCACCACTACCGGATCGCCCGCCCACAAATAATTCAAATTCGGGCAAGCAAAATGTATTTTGGGCGTCTATTATCAGCAAACAAATCTGATTTTTGTCGCTGGCGGCGGGCGGGATGTTGTGCTGTGTAGCCCAATCTTTCGCTTGGGCGGCGCGTTCTAGGTAGGGTACTCGCCAGACTTCGCCTACTTTTTTGGGGTCGAAATATTCGGGGATTGGAAGTTGGGCTGGTGGTGTCATGACGATCGCTTTTAGGGTTGTTTACAGTAATAATTTAAGTTTGGAGTATAATGCTGATAAATATTTGCGGGTGAATCATGGCAAAAGCACGAATCCAAGATTATGCTAGGGTAAAATTTAAACGCATAGTGTTGTTTTTTTCGATCGCACTTTTGCTCGCTCTCTTAATTGTAGCAACTCGCTCTGCCTACGTTCAAGATGTTTTGAGAACTCTGTTAATGCGGATCGAGGATTTAGGGTGGTGGGGGCCAGTGGCTTTTGTAGCTACTTATAACTTGGCTACTGTGCTGTTTGTACCGGGTTCGGTACTGACGCTGGGAGGGGGAGCGATTTTTGGTCTGTGGTGGGGTTCAGTTTACGTATTTGCGGCGTCCATTTTAGGTGCGGTATTTGCTTTTGCGATCGGGCGCTATTTATGCCGCGATCGCGTGGTAAAATATATGGAATCTCACCCCAAGTTTAAAGCTCTCGATCGCGCAGTTTCCCAACAAGGATTAAAAATAGTTTTTTTGACTCGTCTTTGTCCTTTATTTCCTTTCAATTTATTGAATTACGCTCTAGGAATTACTCAAGTTTCTTTGAAAGATTACGTGCTGGGTTCCTTTGGCATGATACCGGGTACAATTATGTACGTTTACTCCGGTTCTTTGGTGGGAGAGGTTGCTGCGATAGGCACGCAAACTGTGTATGCAAATCCTCAAGATTCCGCAGTAAAATGGTTGATTAATATTATCAGTTTTCTCGCTACTGTCGCTGTTACTGTCTTTATCACTCGCATAGCCAGCAAAGCTTTGGAAAAAAGTATTTAATTAGGAGAATTTGCCCATGTCACAATCAAAAGTCGATCGCGTAACTGTCCCCCCGATGGACGAACACAACCAGAAATTAGTCTCCTATTTGCATCCGCCCGATTGGGTAAATCCGCAGCCGGCTAGTTCTTATAATTTAGTAGTAATTGGTGCGGGACCCGCCGGATTAATTGTGGCTGCCGGTGCGGCAGGTTTGGGCGCGAAAGTTGCTTTGATTGAAAAACATTTGATGGGCGGCGACTGTTTGAATGTCGGTTGCGTGCCGTCAAAAGCTTTAATTCGAGCGTCTCGCACTGTCGGCGATATCTGGGAAGCAAGTAAATTTGGTGTTAATGTTTCTGACAGTGTAGAAGTGGATTTTGCCGCTGTGATGGAACGGCTGCGCCGGATTAGGGCGGGAATCAGCGATGTTGATTCTGTTGAACGCTACCAGTACAAATTAGGAGTTGATGTTTTTTTAGGTTCTGGTCGTTTTACTAGCAATAATACAGTAGAAGTTGGGGGGCAAACTCTCCGCTTTAAAAAAGCAGTAATTGCCACAGGTGCAAGGGCGCGACAACCACAAATTCCAGGTTTACAAGAAGCTGGATATCTGACAAATGAAACTGTCTTTAACCTGACAGAAAGACCTCAGCGTTTGGCCGTAATTGGCGCAGGGCCGATCGGCTGCGAATTGGCTCAAGCCTTTCGGCGGCTGGGTTCGGAAGTCGTATTGCTGCACAAAAATGCTCAAATTTTAGACAAAGAAGATGCGGAGGCTGCTAAAATCGTGCAGCAGGCTTTTGTACGCGAAGAAATTCAACTAATACTAGAATCCCAAATAGAGCGCGTTGAGAAAACCAATGCAGGCAAAGTAATTTATTATAAATGTCAAGGTAAGGAAGCATCGGTAACAGTAGATGAAATGATTGTGAGTACAGGGCGATCGCCCAACGTCGAAGGATTGAATCTGGAGGCGATCGGCGTCGAATACGATACACAAACAGGCGTATTTGTCAACGACAACTTGCAAACTACTAATCCCCGCATTTATGCCGCCGGCGATATTTGCATGAAACATAAATTTACTCACGCTGCTGATTTTGCCGCGAGAATAGTAATTCAAAACACTCTATTTTTCGGGCGCAAAAAGCTCAGCGCTTTGACGATACCTTGGTGTACTTACACAAACCCGGAAATTGCGCGCGTCGGAATTGGGGAACACGAGGCTAAGGAAAAAGGCATTGATCTCGATACATTTTTAATTCCTTTCAGTCAAGTCGATCGGGCAATTATTGACGGCGAAGAGGAAGGATTTGTGAAAATTCACGTCAAGAAAGGCAGCGATAAAATATTAGGTGCAACTATTGTAGCGCGACACGCTGGGGATATGATAAGCGAAATTACTTTAGCAATGGTTAACAATATTGGTTTGGGAAAGATTGCTAGCACAATTCACCCGTATCCAACACAAGCTGATGCAATTCGGAAAGCGGGAGATGCTTACAATCGCACTCGTTTGACTCCGTTTGTGAAAAATTTGTTTAACCGCTGGCTGGCTTGGACGCGATAGTTTGAACTGTATTGAATCAACACCAGGTACAATTGAACCGTAGGGGCGGGTTCACCAACCATCTATGGAAAAAATTAATAATCTCCTAAACCCGCCCCCACCCGATCGCAAATACAAATTTACCATTAATTTATTGAATCAAATGTTGATGTAAAATTGGGCCGTGGCGGGGCGGGTTTATCAGATTGTTTGATTTCTGTTCGAGATTTCGGTGAACCCGCCCCTACAGAGATTGCGGTTTCAATCTTCCCATTTACGTTTCTGTTTCTGTTTCCAATCCAACACCTTCATACAAAAGTGCGATCGGCAAATCAAACCCAATACTTGATAAAGTGATAATCTCCCCAGCAGTGTAAGAATAGTACAGCCACATTCTCCCCTCTCCCCGACAGTAACGCTCAACAAAAATCTTTTGTGAATCAATCAAGATATACTCTTGCAAAGTCGGAATTTTCAGGTAACAAGTGAATTTTTCATCCCGATCTTTAGCACTTGTACTGGGAGAAAGAACTTCCACAATGATTTTAGGATTCTGAATGAAATTGCGTGAATTAATGTCTTCTGGATCGCAACTGACTATCACATCAGGGTAGTAGTAACGGCTTTGAAAACTGACTTGCAATTTCACCTCTGATACGTTCATCCGACAGCCTGTGGAACGTAGATGCGGGCGCAATGCAGTGTAAAAGTTAAGTGCAATATCGTTATGGGGAATTGTACTACCCGTCATGGCAAAAACTTCGCCGTTGACATATTCGTGGCGAATCTCTTGTTGAGCTTCCCATTCGAGATATTCCTCAACGGTCATTTTTTGGGGTGCTTGGGGAATGGCTACCATAACAATTTTTTTGTCACTGTTACTTTGATTATAGCATTAGGCATGGGACAATTTTCAGAAAAACCATAGGTCAAAAATCCCCTTCATCTACTTGGAATACCGTCAATCCCAAGCCTCTCCACATATCAACAACTTGCTGGCGATCGTCCAAAACAAACTTTATGTTATACTTTCCATCAATATGCTGCCGATAGAATTCATCTTTAATAATCGCATCCTTCCTCATATCTCCCGTTTTCCGCATATAAAGAGCAGCATAATTGACATCGTACTGCTGCAACCATTTTTCAGTTTGAGGTTGACAGTCATCTGTGCGGCCCGACACTACAATAATATGGGCGCTGGTTTGCCACTTGCGAACGGTATCTAAGACGGGCTGATTTGGTAAATCGCGATCGCACGTCGAAGCATCAAAAGGATTTCTACCGTTGAGAAGTGCCAGCGTGCCGTCCATATCAACAATAATTGCATCCGGCAAATCCGGGTTATATTCCGGCGGCACAACGGGAACCCGCACGTACTTATTGTACATCTTCATTATCACATCTTTGCCCACCGAATTAAGCCTTTTCAAATCCCGTTTAATACATTCCTCAACCGGAACTTGTAGGAAAGAATCATTAACTTCGACAACAGCTTTACCTTTAACCAACTCCTTGATATGCTCGATGTGAGGCCCAAAATTAGTATCATCAACAATGACGTGCTTGCCACTTTCCAAAGCCATCAAAATAATCGTATCTCTCAACTGCAAAATAAACTTTTCATTCGCCGGCGACCAATGAGAAGCGTGAGCCATTTCTCTGAGCAAATCTTTATTGCTACGCACCCACTTTGCAGGTTCCGACAGCAGCAATTCCCTAGCAAATTGAGATTTTCCAGAAGCAGGTAAGCCGACAAGTATAATAACTCTTTTCATGGCAATTGGCAATTGGTAATTGGTAATTGGGCATTGGGCATTGGGCATTGGGCATTGTTTAAATACTTAAGCTGTTCTCCATTTAAATTGTGTGTCAAAAATCACTCAAATTATTGTGGGATGGGCACGCGAGCCCGTCCAGAATATGCAATTTAAACGCGCAACAGCTTACCTCTTCATTCCATCCGTTACATCCGTTACATAATCCGTTGCCGAACTTCCCTCTTCCTTCAACATCTGCCTCACGCTCGATCATTAATCCGTGTATCCGTGTCAAAATCCGTGTCGTGCCTTCCTTCTTCTACAAACCTAGATGGAGGTAATCTAAACCCAATAACTCTTCTATCTTATGAATAGTAACATCGCGGAGAGCTTCTTTCACTCCCGCAACTCTTCGGGCCCGCAAAGAAAACAAAATCCCGGAATACGGCAAATGTTTCACAGCTAAGGCAAAATCTTTCTGAACTTCGATATGTTCGTGCTGTCGGTAAACCTCCTCGATTTCTTCAACCAAAGATTGATATTTGTCCTTAACTTGTTGATACAACTCACTCCACTCAGGAAAATAAGCTAAAAACTCTTCTCCTTCATTAGTTATAACAATCTCGATCATCCTGCGGGTAGAAAACCCTTCGCGGAGATGGGAAATCGCGACATATTGCGGAGACTTTACTTTAACTCGGTTGAAATCAGCATCGCAGATAATATACCCTTCCGAATTCATCGGATCTAAATGTTGAGCAGCTTCGATAACTTCTTTCCAGCTAGTTAAAGGATAGGATGCTACCAATTCCCAGCCGTATTTATTAGCCCAAATACTCGGATCTGTTTCTAGCAGCGTTTGAGTGTTGCGAACCCCGTGCAGCACGATTTGATTGTTTTGTTGCTGGACAACTATTCTATTGTAAGGCGTCATCAACTCAAAGATAAAACACTGGTCGGTTTCTTGTGGCAATTGATATCCCAATTCTTGCCAAACTTTCCAAAAAAGTTCGGCAAAGCTGAATCCAAAACCGTTAACTTCGCCGGCGGCGTCGGGAGTGCCACTAGATTGCACTCTCCATTCTCCCTTGTAAAAATACAGTACAGTCAAAGAACCGTCTAGTTTTTGGTAAACTTTGGCATTTGTCCAATCAATTGCAGCGGCGTGAATTTCTCCGTAATTAAAAAATTTGTCGTAGGGATAAGAAACTATCTGCCAATCTTGAGATGAATCTAAAATAATGCCTCGGCACTGCTGGACTATTTTTTCGCCCAGGGGAGATTCTATCTGCGAGTATTTCAGACAGACTAAATCGGGATATTGGCGGTGGCGGGTAACTTTGATATGATAAGTTTCGGACAAAGTTTCCAATCCGTGCTGACGTAAATACTCTTGTAGTTCCACCTTCGATTCCTAAAATTGTCGCCTTTTCTATTTTATCTGTAACTGCATATTTTAGGGCATTTGTAAAAAAAAAGTTAAAGTTGCTTTTTTGCGGAATGCCTATTGGGAGTTTGGTATTTTCGAGTATCGTTGTAAATAGGTGAATGTGCTTCACCGAAAAACAGGACTGTTTCGACATCAGGGAAAAACACAGTGAACAATAAATTATTACTTTTGGCGACTTCGGCGTGTGTATTGACTGCTTTAGTACCTGTATCGCGAGTTTTTGGTGCGTGCGAATTGTCGCAGCTACCGCCGGAAACAAAATCTGTTGCTGTAGCGGGTACGGCTGTTCCGGTAAGTCAAATTTTGCAAAAGTTAAAAGGCAAAACACAAGTACCAATTTTCCTCCCCAGTCGGCTTCCTATTTCGCAGAAGCTTTACTATCAAAGTCAAGCGAAAACAGACAGCTATACTATTTCTATGGAGTATACAGCAGATTGCCGAGGTGCGGGAGCTTGCAGTTTTGGGGAAATTAGAGGTCAGAAAGGCGGTGAGTTTTCTACCAAAGTAGAAGGGGTAACTAAGACTTTAAAAAATGTTCAACTGGCTGACCGAGTGAAAGGAGTTTATCATAACGGTTGCGGGGCTTACTGCACAGCAACTATCGAGTGGAAAAGTCGGGGTTTTATGTATACCGTAGCCCTTAAGAACGGACGAGAATCTGATTTAATTTTAATAGCAAATTCTGCTATTCTAGCTCGGAAGCGTTAAGTTTTGTAGTGGGGAGGCACAACTTTTATCTGTAGGGTGCTCGGTGCGTACCTGACCGTTATTGTATGATATATCTTAACTCGCACTCGCCTCTTACAAGATGCTATGGTTTTTTTGCGCTGACCTACTTAGGGGGAAATCAGGATGAGGAGAAGATGGCTATTTGCGGCGATTTTTGCTTGTGTGGTGACTGCTTTTACTATCGCACCTTTGACACCAAACTCAGCGTTAGCAAGGACTGAACTCCCCATTACAGAAATCCGCTGGTTTAATTATTCCCCTGAAGATAGCTGGCAACCGATACAATTTATTGTACCCGATCGCAACACTGCAAAATCTGCCAACGGCGGTAAGTTGCGATTGTACGATGTTCATATTGCCAAGATGTTTGAGATTTCTCATTTTCTGTGCGATCGCGATCGTGCTTCTGAGGGTTACAATTGGTCTTATCAAGCGGAAAATGGCAATATTGAGATGGGACGCTTCAAAATTAGCTGCAATCTCGCCCGTTCCATAGCCACAGCTTACGGCTTAGGGAAACCCGAAATTACAGTGATTCGCCGCAACTTCAACCTCACAAACGGTCGCCCTTCTTTTGCGCTAGAAAAATACTCGATTCCCACTTTTAACATTGCTAAAAATAGAGTTGTGCAGTGGAGGAATTTTGTCCAAAAAATTCCCCCAATCCCCGATAACTCAGGTGCAAAACAGGCTAACAGTCGTTTTCCTGCTAGTAACATCTTTAGACAAATCAAAGGCAAAACGCGAGTGCCTGTTTTTCTTCCGAGTAGACTTCCTTTATCAGACATTCAGCAACTTGATTTTGATGTGCAAGCGGGGGCCGACGGTTACATTGTGGGAATGTATTTAGGCAAAGGATGCCGTGCGGGAGCCTGTTATTTCGGCACAATCGAAGCTAAAAGAAATGAACCGTTTTCGCCTCCTTCGCAATTGCCACAGGATACTTACAGAAGCGTTGAATTGGCGGGCGGATTCAGGGGGATTTATTTCAATAATTGCGGTGCTTACTGCACTGCTTTTGTTGAGTGGCAAAGGCTGGGGGTGCTGTACCGAGTCACAAGGAAAAACGCACGGCAGCAAGAAGTTGTTCAGATAGCGAATTCGGCACTTCAAGCAGGGCAACGTTAAATTTGGGTGGGAAATGGAAAAGGTACGCGCGAGCGAAGCTATCTTCCCGCAGGGGTTCCCGAAGGGTAGGGAATCGACCTTTTTCACTCCTCATAAACTTTATTCTGGACAAACAGAATGGTCGCGGTCAAACCAAATGATGTAGTAAACAGACTGAACGCGAAACCCAAATATCCGTTTTTTCTCATCAATTCGCATTTCGGATAACCTCTCATCTTCAGGAATATTGTCAGGCAAAGTCGGATGAATGTTAATCAACTTATAACCAGTTCCCACTGATTCACCTCGTTTTTTTGATCCGTGACCTTTGATTTGGCCCCAAGTATATTTCTCAATTTTCTTTAGCCCTTCAATTAGGTCAGTGATTTCTGATGATGTCCAGTCAGACAAAAGCCAACGATTTTTATCTGCATAGGTAAATCTGAAGCTAGGATGCTGATCATCTGTACTGCTTGGTCGATTTAACTGAGTTGCTTGCTCTGGAATTCTACTTTGTTGCTTTTTTTGAGATGGCTTGGGTATTTGACTTTTTTTCCCCACTTACGCCTCCACCAAAGGTGCATAGCAGGATTTCATATCCTCGTGGGAGATGATTTGAGTTGAGGTTTCGGCGGGTTCTAATCCCTTGCGGGCGTTGAGCCAAGGTGTCTCCGATTGCGTCAATTCTGCAAGATGTTTAGCACTTAATTCTCCATAAGCATTCCAAACTTCTTCGAGAACCTCGATCTCATCTTCATCAAATTCTGATTCCAAATTATCGGGAGCAGGAATATCGCTATATTTGTAAGCTTTGTACTCATCCCAAACATCGCGGACAATGGGGCCGGAAACCCAAGCTTCAATATCTTGATCAAATAGCGGCTGGCTTCTAAAGACTAAACTCCAAGCTTGTGCATAATAGACGAGCTTTTGCAGTTTCAGAGGAGAAATGGTATCGCCTGCTTCTCGATCGACACGACATAAAAAGTAACGAGCTACTTCAAGAGCACTTTTCATAGTTTTAGGATTTTAGTAATTTGACAAATTCACTTTTGATGGTAAGCTATTTGGTGGCTTTAGAAGTACGATCGCAACTTCGATCGCCCTTTTCCCCTCGCAACTACATTTCTATCCCCAAATCTCGCAACCTTTGAGCTAATTCTTTCTCGCAGCAGCTAAGCTAACTCCTCATGTCAAGCAGGTTCATCCGGCTCGACCCTAGGTAAATCTTACATCGCCCGCAGGCTTTGCTTCAGAATGTCGATCGCCCCCGTGCCAGCGACGCCCAATGCTAGATGGGAAACATCATCAGGAATCACTGCTACGGGCAGTCCTACCATTTTAGATTTTAGATTTTAGATTTTAGATTGGCAATGGCTTATTATGTAAAGGTTTGGAGCTTGCCTACCGTTGCATCCTTTTTTCAAACAGGCGGTCAAAATCTGGTATTTCTCTTTTATCGCCCGAATTATCCCAACCAGCAATTAAAGTCCCCACCTGCGGTACGCTAGATCAGGTGAATATATTGGCTGATTTCAAGCTATCCTCCGATCGATCTTATGTCCCCAACCACATCTGCCCCTTCCCGAACCGTTCGCATCGGTTCCCGCAAAAGCCAACTCGCTCTCGTGCAAACCCACTGGGTGCAAGAACAGCTACAGAAACACTTCCCGCAACATACTTTTGAAGTCCACACCATGTCCACCCAAGGGGACATAATTCTTGATGTCGCCCTCGCTAAAATTGGCGATAAAGGACTTTTCACCAAAGAATTAGAAACGGGGATGATTAACAATGAAACGGACTTTGCCGTTCATTCCCTCAAAGATTTGCCTACCAATTTGCCCGAAGGTTTAATTTTAGGATGCGTCACCGAACGGGAAAATCCCGCTGACGCCCTGGTAGTTCACTCCAAGCACAAAGACAAGCAACTCGACACCCTCCCAGAAGGTTCAGTAATCGGCACTTCTTCCCTGCGGCGGCTAGCTCAACTGCGACACCATTTCCCTCATTTTGAATTTAAAGATATTCGCGGCAATCTCAATACTAGACTCGCTAAATTAGATGAGGGCGGTTACGACGCGATTATTTTAGCAGTTGCCGGCCTCGAAAGATTGGGAATGGGCGATCGCATCCACCAAATTATCCCTGCTGAAATCTCCCTTCACGCCGTCGGACAAGGTGCTTTGGGCATCGAATGCCGCGCCGGAGACACAGAAATCATGGCACTGATTAAAGCTCTTGAACACTCGGAAACCGCCCAAAGATGTTATGCTGAACGCGCATTTCTGCGGGAATTAGAAGGCGGCTGTCAAGTGCCAATTGGCGTCAATACTAAAATAGAAAACGGTCAATTAACCTTAACCGGAATGGTATCGAGTCTCGACGGCCAGCGCTTCGTCAAAGACACTGTTTCCGGCGCCGCCGAGACTGCTGAACTGCTGGGAATTGACCTCGCTCACCGCTTGCGCCAACAGGGAGCTAGTGAAATTTTGGAGGAAATATTTGTCCAAGTTCAACGTGGTTCCTAAAACCGATCCGCATCTCTTTGTCAATGCTTTTAGACGCGATATATCGCCTTTTGTAAAATAAAAATAACAGGCGGTTTGCTTCGGCTTTCACAGGTAGAGTAGCAGTCTGATTGTAGATTTTTGATGGGATTTTAGGTAGGACTTGCGCGATAGATTTCAAAAATATCTGACTAATTGAGGACGCTCCGCACGGGTGTTAAGCAACCCGGTTTCTGATGTAAGTCTCGCTGTGTAGCCCAAGATTTATGGTAAAAACCGGTTTTTTTTCGTAAGTCCTATAATTCTTAACCTCTCCATCCAAAATCTACAATCAAACATCCAAAATTAATCAGCAATTTATTTCAGGTAAAAGCCCACTATGAGCGCTAGAGAAACTCAATTAAAGCTGGAATTGAAAAAGGTTCAGCAACTCTATAGCAAAATGCAAGCAGACCAACTAGCTTTGCAGAAGCAATTGAAAGAGTTCAAAACTCAAGCAGGAAGTTTTTCGGATGTAGTCGAGCAAGTTTTGCCGTCCTTAGTTTCAATTTACGTCATGGATTGGGATACAGAAGAAGAGATTTCTTCAGGAAGCGGGTTCTTTGTATCGCCGGACATAATTGTCACGAACTATCACGTGGTAGAAGATATTGCCGATCAAGATTACTACTATGATGAAGATGAACTCGAACAGGTTTTAGTCGAAACTCACGACGGAAAATTGAGATTGGCAGAGGTGGTGTTTACTGGTAATGCCGAAGAAGATTTAGCATTACTCTTAATTAGCGATTTTACCTTCGACCCGAACACAGGGGAACAAGTGGACTCTCCCCAAGAATATCCTCCCCTAGAGTTGTCTTTTGATGTGAAAGTGGGAGATAGAGTAATTGCCGTCGGCAATCCTTTGGGGCAGTTTGTTTCAACTGTAACTCAAGGTATTGTGAGTGCAATTCGCGAACCAGAGGAATATGAAGAAGGCGACGATGAAGAAGATGTTGCTGAGGTGAAGGTGTTGCAAACTGATGCGGCGATTAATCCGGGAAATTCGGGCGGCCCGTTGATTAATATGGCTGGTCAAGTGGTTGGTGTGAATACCTGGGGATTGGAAGATGCCGACAGTATTAATTTGGCGATCGCCTCTGAAGCTTTGGATGATTTTCTAGCGGGATTTGAGGAGACTATTGAGGACAATTCTCAGAATTAGTCGGGAGTTTCTGTAATATGTCATTCGGGCGATCGCCCTCGATCGAAATAAGGGCGATCGCACTTTTTTTACCGCAGATAAACGCAGATGGGATAAGAAAGATTGCCTGTTTTTTGCGAAAGAGATCTCGCTATTTTCGATCGCAGATATATAGTAAATTTCACCACGTTTCATCTGTCAGTCCATCTGCAACTGTCGCGTCCCACTCCGGGTCATTTTCTAGAGATGCTTCTCGGTAGGCCGACTCTAGTTCCAGACTCAGCAATAACTTCAGTGCTACTTCTATTACTTGGGAGTCAGAGCCAAAAAACCGGGTTTTTTTACCAAAATACTTCGTTGGAACATCGCAAATTTGGTAACAAACCCGGTTTCTGACCGCCCGTGCGTCCAGGAATGTTCATGCAGCCTCGGTCAAAGTCCTGACACGCAAAACTTCATTAGACATCAACGGTTCAATTTCCGACTCAGCTAAGATAATTACAGCTATAGTTTCACCTAAAGCATTAAAAACTTCGAGACTGTAGCCATCCTCATCGGGGTGCGGATGATGCTCAACAATAGTGGCAATATCTCCTCGACAGAGTTTGTACTTGGGTACATCGGTTCGTAATGCTACTCTTTTAAACAAGGGAAATTTCATTTTCATACCTCCTTATAGGGATATAGGGTAATAAACTTGGTTTTTTGGGATGGAAATTCAGTCATCCAAATAGTTACTACTGGCAGACCTCTTCCGTTAGGGCCAGTTAATATGCCACGAATTTCATACTTATTACCATAGCGCGTTTCTTCGGTTGGTGTTGCATCCAGAGGCAAAATTTGTTCTCTTAAGTCTTGTTCTAGTTGTTGCCAGTTGTCTTGGGTATAATTGGCTCGTGCAAGAAATAAAGATTTATCATCTTCTACTAAGAACTTGAGCAAGTATTGAGTTATTTTTGCTTCAGCAATAATGGTATCATTAGGTAGTTTCATTTACTTAATTTTGTAATATTAGTACGAGCGACTAAAAATTATATATTATTTTTAGCAAGACCTGAATTGGTAATTACAAAGATTATTTTTAGATTATATAGCAATCCTAAATGATTTGCTTGCATTATACGCGAGCAAGATGCTCACACTGCAAGGATTCTGGTTTCGCTCGATTTTGCGACTGATTTAGGATTGCTATAGCACGAGCGATCGAGCCAAGTAAATTTTACTATTGACACAGCGATCGCCTGTTTTTTGGGAAAGCCTTTAGGGGCGGGTTCGCCTGTGATATTTGATACCTATCGACAAATTATGTAAACCCGCCTCCACCCCACCGAGAAATCAATAATTAATTGAATTTAACGGTTGAGAGGGGATATTTGTGAGGGGTTACTGGTTGGGTGGGGGCGGGTTTATTAAGGTGATTAGTGGGTGGCAAAATTCATCGCGAACCCGCCGCTACAGATTCTACTAATCCATCAGGATTTCTTCCTTGTGAATGTAAAAGAACCTTCAGCCTTAGCTGAGCCAGAACTATGGCTGCAAACCACTCGACCAGTTATTGTATTACGACCATCTTTAACACTGCTAATAGTTCCTGTATGTTCATTTGTGAAACCTGCTGCTGTTGATCTGAGAGTAAATACGTTGTCTGATACTGTGCCACCTGCGGCAGATCCATATCCCTTGCTACCCGTAGTGCTTGACCATCCACCGAAATTACCGGGTATGCTGATACTCCGTCCTGACTGAACCATAGTAAATTCATTCGCTCCAGGTAAAAGAGGTGCACCTATTGAACCAGGATGGCATCCTGGTTCTCGATCAGCGGTATAAAAAGGGTCTATCTTCGCAGTCCAAGTTCCAGTTAAGTTGTAGTATGGGCCATACTCCTTCCACGTACCTGTATTATGTGTGGAATTATCCCATGCTTGGTCAAAAAAGGCCTTACACACGGAAGTCTTAGGATCTTCTGTATGGTTCCAATTTCCTAATCCACCGCACGCATAGCCTCTAGGATGTTCCACACAACACTGGTCATGCGCCCTACTGCCCTTTGTAGAATATGCTTCAACCATACACGTATCATTGTTATACCTGGGCTTATGAAAAGGGTCTGCGATGATACCCCCTTCGCACTGATTTCCAGTTGCCCCAAAGCATTTCTGATCATCTAGACTTGTACCAACAGAAGAAAAATCACATTTTTCAGTGAGAAGGTCTAACGCCTCGCCAGTAGCATTTTTAGTCGCTGAGTCAATGGCTCGATTAACATCAGGGGACGGAAACGAAGCGGGACTTCTATCGAGCGGAGGTGGAGGGGGACCTCCACCGGGCGGAGGTGGAGGGGGGCTGCCTCCCGAATTAAAATCAGGACGCAATGGCTGATTCGGCCCCGGATCTTGAGGAAACGGCGGCGCTTGGGGATTACTCCCAGCCGGCACACTCGGTGCATCATCAAACTCGCCCGGAACTCGCTGCACTAACCAATCCGAAATATTCCTTTCCATAGCAGGCGGAGTCGCCGCTACCACCTGATCGGACGAATTAACTAAATTCACCGTGCAAATAGTAGAATTAAAACTAAAAACCGTACAAAGTGCAGTCGATAAAGCCCGATTGACAAATGTACCCGGAGCAAACAAAGCACCTATTAAAACAGCAACAAAGCTGACAAGAGCAAGAGCAAAAAGACGAGTACGACGCATAATTTACCTCAACTAAAAATCAAATGACTACTGAATAATAGTGACTAAAGTGCCTACCTTTACCTGAGAAAATAATTCCTCTGCATCCTGGCTATACATCCGCAAACAGCCGTGAGAAATAGCCTGTCCCACTGTTTGTGGCTGGTTGGTGCTGTGAAAGCCATACCAAATTCGACCTTCAGTAGAAAACCCAATCCAGTAAGTACCTAGCGGATTTGCCGGATCGCCGGCTGGGACAATTTGACCCGTCAATGGGTTCATCCAAATTGGGTCGCGAACCATCTGAACAACGCTAAAAGTTCCCGTCGGAGTTTCCCATCCAGAACGACCAATACCTAGCGGGTATTTTTTAACCTCAACTGCACCCCGGTACACTGTGACTTGGCGACGGCTGAGACTGACCTCTAGGCGAGTTTGCTGATTAACTGGCGGTTGCAATTCAAGAGATAAGCGATCGCTCACTTGAGCCAACACAATAGGTTGGTGGCTAACAATTAAACCTGTGGCTGCTGTCCACAAAACTACCCAACTTGAGAGTGACGTGAAAATCTTAAACATCTTGTACATAAGCACTACCAACCACCACAAACCAGTTGAGAATTGGGAGGAAGGCGAGGCCAAGGCGCTTGTCGCTCCATTGTGAAGGGAATTGTCACTTTACTGCGATCGGGCTTGCCATCTGAGAAGGCAATCTGACCGTTGATTTTGAAACCGCGATCGCTAATATCACCCCTTAATTGTCCGTTGCCAAATCGCAAAGGGATGCTGCTAGTAATCTGCTCTCCCAAACGCTGTCCTTTACCTAAACCGCTGCTATTTTGATAAAAACCAGAAATTGAGAGGTTATCTCCATCCTCAGTAATTTCTACCATCGCAGTATAAGGTTGTCCTCCAGCAAAAAATCCCGATTCAGGGTTGTATCCAAAATCTGTAGGTGAAGTAAATTTCCACTTGCCAGTAACAGGACAACTAACCCTTGGATTAGATGTCGAGGGCGATGGAACGTTTGAATTTCGATCAGGATTATCAAATTCAGGGCGGATAATATTAGGCCCTGGATCTTCAGGATACGGCGGTGCTTGTCCATTGCCAGCAAAAGGCAACGTACTTGCTACTGTAACAAAAATAAAAATTCCCCAATTAATAAATCGAAATCGAATCAGGCCCATAACTTACCTCACATATTGAGCAGTTAACATTACCCAAACAAGTCCAGAACCTTCAAGTAAATCAGAAGTGCGATCGCTCTCAATAAAAGCGATCGCCCTCAAGCCCTAAAACGGCAAAATCCTCCGAATTCCCCTCTGAATCACATCCTTAACTATGTCTTTACCAAAATCTCCAAACCAACCCTGCGCTTCCCCTGGTTTTACCTCTTCCGCATCCGCATTTTCCGCAGGTTTCTCATCCACTTTCAAAGCAGATTTCTCCATCCCCACCTGCGACATCATCCCCACAAAAGTATTAATCGGAATCGCTGAATTAAACCCCGTTTTTACTTCTTCTTGCCTTCCCCCAGCCTCATTTTGCACTCGGCCAACTGTATCTCCCTGTCCGTGAATTCCAATCACTCGGCCGCTAACATCAAAAACTGGCCCGCCACTCATTCCCCGCCGCGTCACTGCGTCGTAACGCATCGTATATCCTTGATCGTTACTCGATCGCACATTAGTAACTTGCCCATTCGTAAACTGATATTCCCGTTCTTGACTTCCCACACCCGCAGGCAAAGGATACCCCGAAATATAAACCCCTGAACCGATTTCGGCTTCATCGGAATTACTAATCGGTGCAACTGAATATTCCTCGTCACTCTCAAACATCACAACTGCTAAATCCGGCCCGCTGTCATTATTCTGAAAACCTTTCACTTCCGTCACTTTATGCTCTTTCTTCTTAGAAGTAACAATCACGTACTCGGAATTAGGATTTATCACCACATGATTCGCCGTCAACACCGTGTAAATCTTGCCTTTCTTAGCAATGATTACCCCTGAACCGCCTTTATCGCTAGCTAGAGTATTATTAATTTGTACTGTAGTAGGAACGGCAATTCGAGCTACTTCTCTAGCCGTTTTTGCCATTGCGGGCTGACTGATTAAAACTGTTGCTACCACTGCCGTTCCGGCTAGAATGCCGGGAATGTAATTAGACCGATTAAAACCTAAATTCATAAACTAACTCCGTTGATAAGGTGAAACTAAATATCTTGCACTTTCTCGCCGATCCGACAGGGATTGAAATCCCTGTCTCAAAGCATAAGTCCACTTAAGTGGACTAAATATCCCATTTATTTCTTAGTCCGCGTAGGCGGACTTCGTTTTTGTAGAAGCGATTTCAATCGCCGAGTGACTGAAAAATTCAGTCCTCTTTAGAGGACTTTAGCTAAAAGCCCCGTGGATTTTAATCCCTGGCGGATAGTGGGTAATTCGCCGATCGACTGTAAGACGAAATAAATCGCAAATAGGTACTAATTGGAATTCCCCAACTAGAATTAACCATTTGCTCTAACATTGTCCCTGACGGTTCTGTTCCATCTTCAAACGCATACACTCCAAAATCTGGATCGCGATTTTTTACCCGCCCATTAATGCCAATTAATAACCCCTGACTGTTAAAAATTGGCCCGCCACTCATCCCGACAGCAATATCGTTTGTGTAACCCAAACGATAGCCTTGAGCGAGTGATTTTGGCGGCAGCACTGATACAACACCTTGAGTAAACCGAAATGCCCGAATTCCTTGGTCGAATGTAGTAGTTGAACTACCTCCCCGATACATGGGAAATCCTGCGGCAAATACAGGTGCTCCTACTGTTAATAAATCAGTGCTAATTCGGGTTACTTGATACTGAATGGAACTGCGAAATTGGACGATCGCCAGATCCGCATTTCCCAACTGCAACGGCGCTCTCAAAAGCCGATACCTCTGACCGTCCGGCGCAATAATGGTATGCTGCTGGCTGAAAGCCACAACGTGCCAACTTGTCAGCACCGTATAAACTTGCCCCTGTCGCCGGACGATCGCCCCGGAACCAGAAGAATTCGGTGTTAAAATTCGCACAGTCATCAACCTCGCCAACCGCTCAATATTGGCACTTTGACTGTCAGCAACCCCATAATTCGCCATCACCGGTTGAGCGGCGATTCTTATTGGAAAAAGACTCGCCGCGATCGCACAAATTGCCACGATGCGTAGCAAATTGCTCACCTTAAAGCTCCCGCATTCCACCACCAGTGGGCTGTTGAGGTGCCGGCTGATTGTTAGCCGGTGCTGGCTGATTGTTAGCCGGCGCAGGAGGTGCTACAGAGTTGCCGCCTTCGTCCCCTAACCGTGGGCGCGCGTCAATGTAAGGCATCGCATCGCTTTCAGACAGCGCAGGCGCACCCGCTTGCCCCTCGCGCAACCCCATGAATTGATACAATGTGCGAACCGCGTCTTGACCGGGTTTGAGTGTATAAATCAAGCCGTCGCAGCGTGAGTTGACTTGACTAGCGGTGCAAATCACTCGCTGTCCGTTCATGTAGCCAACTGTCACAAACTTTAGCTGTTTGTTCTGGCGGAAGGTTTCCAAGCGCCCGCTAACTTCGCGGCAGCGCGTCATGGGATCGTAGCCAGAGTCGCGGAAGTAGTCGGAAACCCAGTTAATCCAAACCTCCCGTACCCCTTGGCGGTTTTGGTAAACCGTCGATGGTGAACCGGAGGATGTGTCACACATAAAGCCTGACGCTGATTGGCTTTGGCTGGGTTTAGCGCTCAAAGCTAGGCTGCCGATCGCGATCGCCCCCGCTAAGACAGTTAGAAATTGTCGTTTAATCTCACTTTTCATCAACTTTACCTCACATTACAATTTGTTTCCTAAAACAACAGGCTGGGGGAAGTGGCAAAAAGATACAAAGTTCTTTGCCACTTCCCCCAGCCCCGCGAAACTCACATTCGTCACAGACTAGGCGCAGTGACTTGATATTCAGTAGTTTTTAAGGTCAAATGCTGTCGATATTCACAACCGTACAGCTACAATAGATATACTAATAGATACACTTGAGTTTTTTTCTCTATTGTTAATCATTATTGTAAATCCTTTTCAACAGCCTGTCAACGCCTCAATCAGAAATAAGTTTTTGGCTAGTAAAAGGTGGGGCGATCGCTATTTTTTTCACCGCACAGCGACGCGGATGGAAAAAGGGCGATCGCATTCTTGAGTAAAGTGCGATCGCTACAGCAACTCAGATTTATACTTGTTTTTGGAAGGCGCGTTAATATTGTGCCACTCGCCATTTAAACTTAATCTAGAGTAACAATCTCAAGGAACACAAAAAAATAATGCGTATTTTATTTGTATCCGCCGAAGCATCACCCCTCGCCAAAGTGGGCGGTATGGGCGATGTCGTCGGCGCTTTGCCGAAATTTCTGCGGCGCATGGGCCACGATGTCCGCATCTTCATGCCCTACTACGGTTTCGTCCCAGACAAAATGGACGTTCCCAAAAAACCTGTTTGGGATGGGTCTGCCATGTTCCAAAGCTTCTCGGTGTTTGAAACTGTTTTGCCGGGAACCGATGTACCTTTATACTTATTGCAACATCCATCTTTCTTACCGCGTCGCGTTTACGGCGGTGTAGATGAAGATTGGAGGTTCACTTTCTTTGCCAATGCTGCGGCTGAATTTGCCTGGAATCACTGGAAGCCCCAAATTATTCACTGTCACGACTGGCATACGGGGATGATACCTGTTTGGATGAGCCAAGACCCCGATATCAGCACGGTTTTTACTATTCACAATTTAGCTTATCAAGGGCCGTGGCGCTGGCGTTTGGAACAGATGACTTGGTGTCCTTGGTATATGCAAGGTCACAATACAATGGCTGCTGCAGTACAGTTTGCCGATCGAGTAAATACAGTTTCGCCGACTTACGCCGAGCAAATCAAAACCCCAGCTTATGGGGAAACTTTGGAAGGTTTGCTGTCTTACATCGGCGGTAAAGTATCGGGCATTTTGAACGGAATTGATACAGAATCTTACAACCCAGCAACTGACAAGTACCTCCATCAACAATTTAGTGTTGATACTATTGAAAAGCGCCCCGCTAATAAAATTGCGCTGCAAGAAGAAGTCGGTTTGGAAGTGAATAAAAATGCCTTTTTGATCGGGATGGTGACAAGGCTGGTAGAACAGAAGGGATTGGATTTGATAATTCAAATGCTCGATCTGTTCATGGCCTATACCGACGCTCAATTTATTGTACTCGGAACGGGCGATCGCTACTACGAAACCCAACTCTGGCAAATGACAGCCCGCTATCCCGGTAGGATGTCCACCCAACTACTTTACAACGAGGCCCTTTCCCGGCGCGTTTACGCAGGCTGCGACAGCTTCCTGATGCCCAGCCGTTTCGAGCCCTGCGGCATCAGCCAAATGCTCGCCCTCCGCTACGGGTGCGTGCCAATGGTTCGTCGCACCGGCGGTTTAGTCGATACCGTTTCCCACAACAACCCGATCGACAATACCGGTACAGGTTACTGTTTCGATCGCTACGAACCCCTCGACTTGTTCACCTGCATGATCAGAACTTGGGAAGGTTTCCGCTACAAAGATAAGTGGAGAGAACTGCAACAGCGCGGCATGAGAGAAGATTTTAGCTGGGATATTTCGGCACGGAAATACGTCCACTTGTACAGCGATATTTTGGGATTGCCGCCGGAAGAAACCGCACCGGAACCAGAGCCAGAATTGATCCTTGGTAAGGGTTAATCTTAGTAAGGTGCGTCAGTCGCTGTTTGATTCGACTGAATCGAGGGGCGATCGGCTGACGCACCCTACAGCTTAGTAAGGTGCATCAGTCAATCGATTTTAGATTTTAGATTTTAAATTTTAGATTGAAGCATTGACCCCACGGATGAATCCGGGGGCTTGTATCCTGGATGCTTTCAGTCGGTTTTTGATTCAATTTAATCGATCGACTGACTACTGACTACTGACTACTGACTAATGACTACTGACTACTGACTACTGACTAATGACTACTGACTAATGACTAATGACTAATGACTACTGACTACGGACTACTGACTACTGACAAATTAATCAACAAATAAATCGAGAGGTAAATGACCGTAAGTTCCACTAACTCCATCTTCTGAGGAAGATTGACACGAAATCAAAACGCCCCGGTAAGTTCCGGGATAGCCGTCAACATAATACGACCCCTTCAAAGTATTGAACTTAATATAAACCGAACCCGCAAAGGTCGAGACAGCATTGGGATCTAAAACAGCTTGATATCCCAAAGCTTTTAAATAAGCTTCTAAAGCTAAAAACCCCTCATCCGTCGAAGAAGCGCACACTCCCAACATTTGATAATCCGACAAACTTGCTACCAGCAAAATCGCTTGACGGAGTGCCTTTTTTTCCAGCGGCAAGGCTACAGATTGCATATCCAGACAAGTGAAATCTTTGAGGATTTGCTGTGCTTCTTCAACAGTTAGGGTAGTCGGGTTTTGAGTAGACATGAATTGCTCTGATATTTCCCAAAATTACGATCGACAATCGGGCACTCGTCAACGAATTTCTGCCATTGCAACCCTCGATCGACGGAGGTAACACTTGCACAAGTCCTGATTATAGCCCATTGTGTGCTCTGGCCATCAATTCGGGCGATCGTCTTCGAGAGCTTCGCCAACGCCCGAATCGCACAAAAAAGCTAGTAGTTTTTACCGATGTTTTCAAGTTTAGATCAGTCCGCGTTTTTTCAGCTTTGCTAGCGCATCTTCAGCCGCATTTTTCTCAGCATCTTTTTTGCTTTTGCCTTTACCTTCTCCATAGAGTTTCTCTGCAACATAAACTTTAGCGAGAAATTCCGGCTTGTGGGGTGTGCCTCCTGCTTGGACTGTCACGTATTTGGGGGGAGTCGTGTCACCATTGGCTTGTACCCATTCCTGAAAGCGATTTTTCGAGTCTACAGTCGATCGAGTTTCGACCACATTTTCGGGAACCGAATCAAACATTTGCCACACAAACTGGCTAACTTTGTCCATATCTTGCGTATCGAGATAGTAAGCGCCAATAAATGCTTCAAAAGTGCTGCTGAGCAAATTGGGATTAGTAATCCCACCTTCTCGATAAGCTCCTTTTCCCAGCCGCATTTTTAAATCTAAATTGATTTCAGTAGCAAATCTGGCTAATTGTTTTTCATCTACTAATGCAGAACGTCGGCGAGTCAGTTGGTCTTCTCCCATTTCAGGATGACGCTGATAGAGATATTCGCCGCTGAGAAAAGTGAGCAAAGCATCGCCAAGAAATTCTAAGCGTTCGTTGTCTTCTTCGCGGAATGTGGGGTTTTCGTTGACGTAGGAACGATGGGTTAGTGCTTGGCGCAGCAGTTTTTCATTTTTGAATTCGGGAAGGGTCATTTGTATTTCTTTTGTTGGATTAGTTAATTGCATGGGAGGTGGGAATGTTTATTCTTTTTTTGGAGTTGGGTGTTATTAGGTGGACATGAAAGAGCCGCAGATAGCGGTAGGTTTGGAGAATCTAGTTTATCAAATAAACTGGATTTTTGCTATCTGCGGCGGGGTAATTTTTAACAGATATTTGGCCGTTATACTATTAGTCCGTTAGTCCGTTAGTCCGCCAGTCCGCCAGGGGTTAAAACCCCTGGCTCATAGCTAAAGTCCTCTGAAGAGGACTGAAGATTGTGTCTTTTTTAACTGTATGTCAGTCGGTTTTAACCGACTTTAGCTATTAGACAGGGAATTCATTCCCTGGCGGACTGTGTAACTTTATGCAGATAATTTATCTGCTTTATTCTGAGTATTCCCTGCGAACAAACTAGGCAGCTCGTCTATATAATGAAAGTTATCATCACCAACTAGCTTAATCAGTTTTTTGTTTGCTCTACAGCGCTGTGCAAAAACTATGACTTTTTTTCCAAGCTCAAGCATCACACTGATTAAACCTGCAAAATCCCGATCTCCTGACACTAGGATAATTATCTCAGGAGAAGGTTTGATGGCAACTCGTTTAATGCAGTCAAAGATCAATTGTTTATCTGCACTGTTCTTGTGGGAGGGAACATCAACGCCCTGAAAACCCAGATACTCTAATTGATTCTTGGCTAGCAATTGATTTTCATACTGCGAGTTATAGTAAGCTTTGAGACAATCTAAACGCCCTTTTGATTTGGCAAAAGCGACCAATAATTCAGCTTGTTTTTGCGTTAAGTCGAGGACGTTCTGCAGATCGCAGAAAATAGAGACTAAAGCCTGAGACTGCTTTGTTTCTTTGCCAATTGCTGAATGATTTTTCTTCATTTTTATGTGTCCTAAAACTATGTTTGCAGGACAGCATCAATAAATTAAGCATCTAACCAAAGAAGTATTGTTTTTGAGTTTGCTCAAGAGGGACATTTCCCATTTAACAAAACTCTTGACTTACATACTATTAATTTAGTGTGTACTTGCTTGGTTAGCGTCTCAGCGATAGGATATGCAGATTTCGGACAGGCGTCCTAAAAACCCGTTGATATAGAAATTCAAACAAATGTCGTGCCAACTGACCTATTTATTCCAGTTGAAACGACATTAACTTGAATGTCTATATCAACGGGGCTTTAGGACGCTTACCCGAAATCTGCACATCCTACCGCTGAGACGACTTAACCAACACTCTTTGCTTTTGAATGCGGGTGTCTATCTGAGCTGTATCATTGGAACATAACAGTTTAAGTATCGGATGTCAAGGGCTAGTGGTACATTTACCTGATTTTTTTCAGACAGTCCTGGACGCATCACAACCAAAGAAACCGGGTTTTTTACGAGAAAACGCGTTACAGCCCGCAGATTGGGTAAAAAACCCGGTTTCTGGGCCCCCATGCCTAAGTCGTAAAAACCCAATGTAAAAATATGTTGCAAACTTTATACTGCTGTGTTAAGTTTAGTTACATAAGGTTGAAATTAAACGAGGTTTATGGTCATGGAAAACAAAGACGCAAAAGTTGGCTTCACTGAGTTTGCTGAAACCTGGAACGGCCGTTTGGCAATGTTGGGCTTCGTTATCGGCCTAGCTACCGAATACATCACCGGTCAAGGCATTCTCTCTCAAATCGGTTTGATGTAATCAGCTTAACTGCATACAATAGCTGAAATTCTGTAGGGCGATCGACCCCATCACAAGTGCACTCATCCCCCCCGCTAATAAGTCCCCTTCACTTCACACGGAAGGGGATGAGTGCATTTTTTATCCAAAAATCCCACTGAGGGCACAAACAAAAATCTTTTCAGTCTCAATATTTATCGCGAGACTAACTCCAGGAAACTAAGCAATTTCTACAGAATCAAAAATCCTCAATTTAGGAGTCAAACTCGCAACCTTCACCAAACCATCGCGTTTGTGATTCCGCACGCTGTTACGTAAAATCATCTCCGACAGATCCGGCATTTCCTGCCAGCAGTGCGAGCAGAACCAATAAACGCGATTGTGGCGAGCGTGGCGGAGCAATTTAGAGGAGCAACAAGGGCAACTATTCATGATATTTTAAACCTTTTTTGAAGATATGGAGCGATAACCCAATCATTAGAGAGATTCACGAAAGCCTGCACATCTCAATTCCAGGCACAAAAATAAAAATTTTTTTTCACTCATAGCTTTGGGCGTCGCGCAAGTAGCACTTTTGGAGGCCCAAGAGTAACACCACAATCAAAAGCTGAACGCTCCAAGGAGCCCAAGAGAAACCCCAAATAAAACAACCCAGCCCGGCCCAAGCCACAAGAACAAAAATATCTTGAGAGGTTTGCCAGTAAATCCAGACTGCTGCCAGAGAAACTATTAGTAGCAAAATGTAAGCTGAGGGCATAATCGTCTTCTCCCAATGTGTCTGCCAACAGTCAGGAGCGATCCCTGACGTTCTGCTTAAACATAAAACTAAAACCTGAAGAACTTATGAAGACGAGTGAGTTGTTACAAAAAGTAAAATAATCCTGCCAGCTTATATTTCGCGGATAAATCAGTAGGAATACTGAGTTCATGGCTGAGGCCGAATTCGGTTAAATGGACGCACTACCAATAGGGACTTAGGCATCCCTATTGGTATCAATTTCACCCCAATACCGATAGGGTGGAAACTGATACCGGACTGAGGTTTTGAGTCTTAAGCTGACCGGACCAAAGGTGCGGGGTCTAAATTGCTACATATATCCTGTCCGATCGCCCTAATTCGATCTAAGGAACCATATCCAAGAAACCAAGTTTTTTTAACTCTCTTTGCCTGCAAAACTACTGCTTGAAAAGCTGCACAATTCAATGCGCGCGATCGATCTATTCTTGCTTCCAGCCCAAAGCCTCAGCGACCTGATCCGCCAAAAACATCGGTTCAAAAGGCTTAGCAATCACGCTCACCACCCCCAAATCAGCGAACATCCGCCTGTCCCCAGCCAGAGCCTTAGCTGTCAATAAAATTACCGGAATGTGCTGCGTAGCCTTATTAGCTTGTAACTGTTGAAAAGTAGTAGGCCCGTCTTGGTCGGGCATCATCACGTCCAATAGAATAGCATCAGGCTGTTCGGCAAGAGCCTTAGCAACACCCTCGCGGCCAGAACTCGCTGTCAGGACTTCCCAGCCCCCCACCAGCTCAAGACTGACTTGAGCTACTTCCCGAATATCTTCCGCATCGTCAATAACCAAGATGCGCTTGGCAGTCAAAATTAACATTTTTTTAGAAAAGAGAACTGATCGCAGATTAGAGGCGAAATGTGAATATTTTGTAAAGCAAATTATCTTACCCGATCGGACTTTACAGTAAATTTTCAAAACTGTATAGCAGATGTTGAAGGCCTTTCGGCTCCCGGAGACTTCGCGACCGGGTAAAAAGAAGGAAAAAAGAACACCTCCGTTGCAATCGACCGCCTGAGTTTCAACAATTAAGAATATCCTAACCTTCGGGCGCGGTTGCTGTAAAATCTCCCCCCCAAAAAAAGCCGCTTTTCCACCTCTAATCGAGATTTTTGCTCGCAGTCCCCGATTAATCCAAAAGGCTGAGATTGTTTGTCGGTGACAATCAAGCATCCAGGATACAAGCCCCCGGATTCATCCGTCCAGAAATAAAAAACCTGTATCCGATGCAACTTGCCTAACGTATTTATCCGTGGCGTCAATACTTCAATACTTCAATTCTTTAATCTAAAATCTAAAATCTAAAATCTAAAATCGATTGACTCGATCAAACAATCTGCACAAAATCATTAACTTTGCGTACACCTGGGTAGAAATTAACTTTCAGTTGCCAGCCCCTCCCGCAAGAAGTGGCAGACTTATGAAAAAAGTGCTGCCCTCCCCCACAACACTCTCCACCCACATCCGCCCCCCGTGCTGCTGCACGATACTGCGACAAATAGCCAGCCCCAAACCAGTTCCTCCTTTCTGGCGAGAATCAGAAGCATCAACTTGTTGAAAGCGTTCAAAGACCATCTCCAGCTTGTCTGGCGGAATACCCCGCCCTTGGTCTTTCACAGAAATCACGATGTACCACGAGCTCGAAACTGGCATATGCGGAGGCGCGGCGGCCGGCTCAGGAGACAACAAAGACGGAGACGACACCGACTTGTGGGCTGCTTTTTCTGCCAAATCCAGATTGTGGCTCAACTCCCCGCTCAGCCAAACCGTAGCGCCGGAGGGAGAAAATTTTATAGCATTACTTAGTAAATTTGTCAAGGCTTGAATTAGCCGATCGGGAACAGCTTGCAATTGCGCCCCCACAGGCTTCACCGACAGAGTAACTCCCGCCGGCTTCGCCATTCCCTGCATCTCGTCAGCCGCCTGCAACATCAGCTCAGCCACATTGCAAGTTTGTTTGATAGCAGTGCTGTAACTCGACTCCATCCGCTCTAAATCTAGGATGTCGTTGACCAAGCGCACCAAACGGTCAGTATTACTGACAGCAATCTCCAGCATCCGCTTAGCTTTCTGGGGGTAAGCGTCCAGCAGGCCGCTGTTGAGGAGGCCGAGGGCGCCGTGAATCGAGGTCATCGGCGTCCGCAGTTCGTGGCTGACAACAGAGATGAATTCATCTTTCATGCGCTCGACGGCAAGCTGCTCCGTGATATCTTTAAAAGTCACTACAGCTCCAATAATTTCGCCTTGTTCTCGCATCGGAGCGACAACGTACTCAACCGGAAAACTGCTGCCGTCTCGCCGCCAAAAAATCTCATCGGTGACGCGCCGCGCCTCTCCGTCTTCCAAGGTGGCTAAAATTTGAGAACTTACCCGGTTCGGAAGCCGTTTGCCCGCCTGCTGTGCGGCGCAGTGGGGGACAAGTTCAGAGCCTGAATTGATGTCTGTTGCAGGTGACAGTTGCTCGATCGCCCTTGAGCATTCTTGCTGTGCACGGTGTAAGCTTTCATAAAGCGGTCGATCGATCAATTGCTTCGATTCGCACCCAGCCATTCTCACCGCCGCAGGATTGACAAAAGTTACTTTTCCCTGTTTGTTCAACCCGCAAATTCCTTCTCCTGCGGAGAACAAAATCATTTCTGTTTGGTGGCGGAGTTGTTCAAAGGCTTTTTCGACTCGCTTGCTGTCGCTGATGTCGCGAGAGATTGTCGAAACGCCCGTTACCGCTCCAGTCGCGTCTTTAATCGGAGAAATCGTGAGGGAGACATCTATCTGTTGGCCATCTTTCCGCAAGTGTACGGTTTCATAATGGTCGATGGTGGCTCCAGCTCTAATATTTTCCAATATTTGAGGCATTTCCTTGGGGCGTTCGGGTATGGCTAAAATCTCTATAGACTTCCCCTTGATTTCCGCCGCACAGTAGCCATAAATCTTCTCTGCTCCTGTGTTCCAGCTCTGAATTGTCCCGGTGAGGGTTTTGCTGACGATGCCGTCATCGGAAGACTCGACAATCGACGCCAAGCGCACGAGTTCGTCTCTAGCTTGCTTGTATTCGGTGATGTCGCGGCCCAAAATCACGATACTTTTGCGTCTGCCGTCGGGGTGAAATACGGGTACTTTAATCACGTCGTAGATATTCACAGTACCGTCCGATCGGGGAATCATTTCTTCCCCCCTAGAAAGCTTACCTTTTTCCCACGCTTCTCGATCGCTCACCTCGCAAGCCTGTAACGCCTCGCGGTAAAAACTGCTGAGTTCTCCTAGCTGAGAATCTTTAAGGCCACGGTAGTCTATTTTTTCTAGCTCGAACACTTCCAATATCGCTTGATTTGCCTCCTGCCACCTGCCCTCGCCATCTTTGAAGCAGACAATATCTGGCATGGCATTCATCAGCAAGTTGAGATAGGAGTTTTCTCGCAGTGCAGTTTCTACCTCGGCCCGCTTGGCGATTTCCCGTTGCAGGTTTTCGTTTGCCGTTTGCAGCGAGTCCTTTAACAAACTTTCTGTAAAAGTCCGTTCTTTAATTATTTCCTGAAGTCTGTGGATTTCTAGCGACTGCCGCCTGCGGGCCAACAAATTCTCTACCCGCCAATGCAGTTGGGCGAGTTCGACGGGACTTACTATCAAATCGTCTATTCTGCGTTCGAGTTGTTTGGGCTGCTGCGAAAATGGCTGCTCAGAAAGAGCAGGCGTTTGGGATTGACTAACCAGCAAGAACGGTAAAAATATCGGTTCGGCGGCAGTTTTTAATGATTCTACCAGCGGCCCGATGCGATCGAAAGAGGCCTCGTCGAGAATGCACAAGTCAAAAGCGATTTGGGGAATGGGAAATTCGGAGTTGGGATTTAAAGCGCGATCGAGTACAATCACCTCATGCTCGGTGTTGAGGTGGGCGATCGGCAAATTAAGTTGTTGGTGGCGATCGACCAATAGTAAAATGCGGCTCATTAGTTTGTTAATTTCCCCATGACTAATGATATGATTTCCGGTAAAATAACTATTACAATAAGGTTTGTAGTGATGACTTTATTCCTCTTTTTCATGAGTGATGAAGCCCTCATTACAGACATATTTTATAGTTTTCGCTCGACCGGATGCGACCGAAATTATCAAGGCATTAGGCAGCCAGAGTAGAATCCCCAATTGGATATAATTTGATAATTATTTAATTGTTTGTTGGTTCAAAAAATCACTAATGACTAATGACTAATTCAGGGGGCGGGTTTATATTTATTTGGGTTAGCAGTTCTATGAAAGCTGGTGAAACCCGCCCCTACAGCCTAATGACTAATGACTTTTTACGGCATTCCGATCGGAATCAAAGAATCGAACGGCATACAGGTAGAGTAACTACTCCCATCCGATAAAACCGCAATCAGCCTCACCTGCCAGTCGGGCATAATCTGCAAATCCGCCCAGGGCACTGCTACCTCCAAACATTTATCCACTCCCACTTGGGCGCGGCTAATGCGGGGCAGCCACCGATCGCCATCTTCTGCTTCCTGAAACCAAATCGATTTCGTCAGCAAATTAATCTCTAACTGATGGTGGTATCTATAGTTTAGCGGTGCTTCGTCAGGCAAACCCGACAGCGGAATCAGACTGTTGTGCATGGTGCGATCGGGATAAAACCAGAACAAATTTAACTGCTGCGGGCAATCAATTCCCGGCCGCACCCCTACCTTGAAGTCGGCACGAATGTAAAAATTCAAGTGGTCAACGCCGTACCAAAGGCGCTGAATTGCCGAACTCCGGTGCATCGTACCCCTTGCTCCCCCAACTTCAATCCGACCGGCTTTGTCCCAATCCTGTTCGTTGCCGATACCGTCAATCACCGGGTGAATAAAGCTCAGCGGCAGGTGGTCGCCTTGAACAGAGTGCACCTCTACTTGCCGCCGCACTTCCGGGGGTACAGGCTCGCCGAGAGCTTCGTAAATCGCCGCTACGTGTTCGCGAAATAGCTGGTCGAACATGGCATCTTGGTTCGACGTGTGGCCTTCGCCAAACCACCAGAACCAGTCGGAACCTTCGGCCGCATACAGCGCTTCCCAAGCTTCTGGGTTGCTTTCTTCTGTGGCCTCTGGATGGTTTGCCAGCATTTGTCTCGCAGGCTCTAACAAGTCCCAAGCGCGATTTTTCGCGGGATCGCCGATCCAAGTTGTGAGAGAACCGTCCACCCAGGAACCAGTGTGCAGTTGGGCTGCGGGAATTGTTTCGGTTGCTGGGAATTTGTCGAGAAATTCCGAGACTGTGACTAATTTGATATCTGGATTGTCGCTGAGAGTTTGATAGAGGGATTCTAAGAACGGTTTGCCGTCTTGGGGATAGAATTCCCAGCAATTTTCGCCGTCGAGGGCGATCGTCACTAACCAGGGATTTTCTAAAGCTGTTTGGCCGCCTGACTGTCGGTTTTTGAGAGTTCTGCCGATCGCCTCTAAGTGTCCCACTAAATCTGATGCTGCTTTTTCCGGTTCCATCGAACCGTAGGTAAACCCGATCAAGTCCGACAATCTGTGGTCTCTAAATACTATGGCTAAATCCCCGTCAGGAGTTTCTAAACGGTAAGGGCGATATAAGAATTCTGGTTCGTAGACATTCCCTGTCGCGTCGCGGTGGAAAAAGTGTTTAATTGTCCACCCCAAAACTGCTTCGTCCGAGACTATCCATTTAAAGCCTTGTTTGGCAATGTAGGGCAAAATTTCCGGGCTGACTGCTTGTTCCGACGGCCACAAACCGCGCGGTTGGCAATCAAACCGGTCTTCATACATTTCCCAGGCTTTTCTCAGGTGTCGGGGAATATCTTCTTCCCACTGAAACCGGTGTTGTGGCAGCGTCATGTTTGGAATAGCTATGCGGCCGCCATTAGTGTCAGCAAGCAGCGGTAAAATCGGGTGCGTGTAGGGGGTTGTGGAGACTTCCAACTGTCCCTCAGCTTGCATTTTACGGTGCTGGGGGATGATGCGAGCGAGGATTTCTTTTTGTTTTGAGTAGATGTTTTTTCTGTCTACCAAACTAAAATTTTGTCCTTGTTTCAGCCACCCTGCAATCTCCGGGTCGTCCCAAAACAGCGGGTCAATCCAAGCTAAATTGTGCCAGGCCAGCAAGTCGCTAAAATCCTGCAATTTCCAGTTTTCCAAACACCACTGAATGCCTTTTTCCTGCCGCTGAGTGTAGAGTTGAGCGTAGCGGGGGTGTGGCTGAATCAGAGTGTGGTAATTGGCGTCAAAAAAGTGTTCTAAAATGAACTCTTGTTCTGGGAGGGTTAAAATTTCTGCTGACTTTAATGTCACCGTCAAGTAAGGGTCTAATGCTTTATCTGCGATGCAGTCTTCTATCTGCAAAATCAAGGAGGGAACCAAGTTTACGGTTTGATGAAGCTTGGGATATTTTGCCAGGAGGAGCACTAAATCCAAGTAGTCTTTGACTCCGTGCAAGCGCACCCAAGGCAGTCGGTACTGAGCTGCTCCTGCGCTAGCGGATACTCTGGATTTGTAGAGCGGTTGGTGTTGGTGCCAAATGAAGGCTACATAAAGGGGGTGAGACATTGAATTTAGTAATTGGTAATTGAATTTGGTAATTGGTAATTGGTAATTGGTAATTAAATTGGGTAATTGGTAATTGGCAATTAAATTGGGTAATTGGTAACAGTCAACAGTCAACTGGTAATTGGTAACAGCCAACTGTTAACAGCCAACTGCCAACAGTCAACCGTCAACTGGTAATTGGTAACAGTCAACCGTCAACCGTCAACCGTCAACTGCCAACTACCAATTGCCAACTACCAATTGCCAACTGACTAATTACATTACCTGTTCGACTTCGGCAATTTCTGGGATAGCCTCGCGCAGGCGACGTTCAATCCCCATTCTCAGAGTCATTGTGGAACTCGGGCAAGAGCCACAAGCTCCTTGCAGTCTCAGGTGTACCACTGGGCCGTCAATTTCTACGAGTTCGACGTTGCCACCGTCGGATATCAGGTAGGGGCGCATTTCATCGAGAACTGTTTCGACGTTATCTCTGGTTAGTGCTAGTGTCATATTTCGCCTCTGTGATGATTTTTTGCAGGTGATGAAAGTTCGATTTGACTCAAGGGCAGCATTCTCAACCCGCGCGGGATTTAAGAAACCGGGTTTTTTGATCAAAGACTTAGGCACTCAGGTGAGCCCGCGGCAGGAAACCCGGTTTCTGTCACGCTGATGCTCGATCCCAATTAGCTCTCTCGTTCGATCGTAGCGTTACTTGCCGCCAAATCAAGTTGATTCTGATACGTTAACCAAAAAAACCCTTTTATTTAAGAAATCGGGTTTTTGAGGGCGCTACACTACTGCTGGTTCTAGCAGTTTGACGTGGGAGTAGTTGAACTCGGTTGTTGTCAGTTGACCTTTTTCTTTGGCTCGAACTACTTGCTTTGTCATGACATAATAGTCGCCTATCTTCTCAAAGGTATCTTCAAATTCGAGTTCTTTGATAATTTCGTCTGTTTGGGGGTTGCGGAAAACGGCATCGTAGTGGGTAGCCAAAGAACCTTCGGGTGTCTCTAAGCTTTTGTGCGTGTCAATTACGAAAGCCATCCGGCCCATCACCCGGCTGACTTGACAAATTGAGAGACCTCGGATTTTATAATTCGAGCCCATTGAGTCGCCTTGCACCAAGATGTCCACAGCGTCGGTGCTGTCCTTCTCGCCCAGGGTAAAGCTATTTTTGCCGTGAGATTTTTCAAATGTCGATCGTTTGCGGTGGGTGACAATATCACGCATTTGGGTGTAGACGCTTTGCTGCACTTCCTCATCTTCAATGCCGCTGACTTCCACGCTCATGTCGGGTTTGATGGAAACATGACCCGTATATACTTCGTCGCCCTGTTTGAGTTCAATATCGGCACTGTAACCGGGAAAATTGGCATCCCAGGTATAGCGGTGTTCGTAAGCAGCGCGAAACAAATCGCGAGCGTTGGCTTGCTCTGTCATAAATCCCTCTTTCTCTTGACACCCATCTAGTTTAGCTTAACCGCGAGAAGCCCTACATTCACTGGGTAGGAGAGTTACCCGCACTCCTGGCGATCACTTCTTGGGGGTGCGGCTGGGCTGGCAATTAGGGCGCAACAAGAATTTACTTTCTCTATCGGTTGCTATGATTTGAAGAGAAAGTCCCAAAATGCCTGGTTATTGAGAGCGCGATGGGTCGATCGCCACACACCAGTCTTAGTTATGGGTTATGTTGAAAAAACTTGTGTCCGCTTTTTAGGGGTTGCACCCGCCGGCAACTATTAGATTCCCCCCTTAATAAAATGCTAGAAACTGTCTACAAACACTTAGAAACATTGCAGGAACAAGCTAGGGAATTGCCACACCCGCAACAGGCAATTTTCACAAAAACTTTGGAAGATTTATCAAATTCTCTACAGGAAATTGCAGGCAGCCGCTTGTTTGAAAGCGCCACAAATAACGCGGCAAAGCTGGTTAAAATTGAAAAAAACAATCGCCTATTGGAGCGCACTGTAGCCCAGCAAGTAGGGCAAATCAGACAGCTACGGGAGCAGTTGGAAAAACAAATCAGCCAGCATCGCAGGGACACTCAAGCCTTAACTAAAAGTGAAGCCAAACTGCAAGCTATGCTGCGTAATTCTCCCGATCTAATTAGCATTGTCGGCTCCGATGGGCGAGTTAGATACCACAGCGGCTCTCTACAGCGGCTTTTGGGCTACAACCCAGAAGATAGAATTGGCAAATTTCACGGCGAGTTAATCCATCCAGACGATTTGCTAGCTTGGCAGACGTATTTTGGTAAGTTGTTAGAAGCTCCCGGAATTGGGGGGGCAATCGAATATCGGAAACGCCACGCTGACGGTTCTTGGATCTACATGGAGTCAATAGGTAACAGTTTGCTTTACGATTCTAGCGTGCAGGGAATTATAATTAATTCGCGGGAAATAGGGGAACGAAAGCAAGCGGAAGTCGCTGTCCGAGATTCGGAACTGCACTACAGAGTTATGTCGCAAATTACTTCGGATTTTGCCTATTCTTTTAAGGGACTTCCCGATGGCAAGTTCGCCTGCGAGTGGGCGACAGAAGCTTTTGAGCGCTGCACCGGTTGCGTTCCTGAAGAATTAGAATCGTTTGGTTGGTGGAACTCCGAACTCGTTCATCCCGACGACAGGGAAATGTTAATTAAACAGTTAGAAGGCTGTACTTTCAGCCGCACTGGAGCTAATGAGTATCGCATTATTAATCAAAAAGGCGAGGTGCGCTGGGTGCGGGACTACTGGCAAGTGGTGTGGGACAAAACTGCTGAACGGGTTGTCCGGTTGTGGGGCGCTTGTCAGGAAATTACCGATCGCAAGCAAGTAGAATTGAAACTGCAACTCGTTAACCAAGTTTTGCAAGCCCAGATAGCATCGGCGCCGCTGGCGATTAACTGTACCAGCAATGACGGCAATACCGTTGTTTGGAACCGCGCCGCCGAACAACTTTTTGGCTGGGCTGCGGCTGAGGTTTTAGGGAAACCTTTACCGAATATTCCTGAAGGCCAAAAGCAAGATTTTTACGCGCTGCTAAAGTCTGCGTCTAATGGCAAACCGCAAAACGGTTTGGAAATATCTTTGTTGAAAAAAGACGGTAGTTCGATCGATGTTTGGCTTTGGGCCGCACCTGTGCGAGATGCGGGCGGCCAAACTGTCGGCAGTATCAACATATTTTCTAATCTTTCAGAACGCAAGCGCATAGAGGAAGAGCGCCAAAAACTAGCAGCGATGAAAGATATGGAAGAACCTTTTTGGGCGCGCTATGTCAGCCCTCCAAAAATACCGAAAAAAAAGGGTGGCGGGTAATTATCTCAAGTTACAATCATTAAAAGTGCGAAAGTGCAATCTTATGATTGCAGGGTAAGAGGCTCTCAATCATGCTTGACAAAAGCACTTGAGAATTGGTTGGGTGGAGGGGAGATATTATTCCCTGCCCCTCCCATTTAGATATGTACGTGCGAATTTCTCCGCATACAGAGCCCGATGTTCTCAGCTTTCGCTTTTGCTCATGTGAATATAATCGTGATAGATGAGAGTGAACCGCTAGAAGGCTGTTTATTTTCGAGTTACTATGGTTGCCGTCTACATGATGTAGATTAACCCTTTCATCGCCTAGCATTTTTAAGCCATATTCCCCACATTTATGGTTTTGCCGTTTTAAGGATTTAGAGGTTTCGCTGTCATAAAGTTTGCTGTTACGCTTACTCCAGTAAGGAATGAGAATTAAATAACTTCCACTCTTGAAAGTGGGATGGGCTCTTATAGCCCGTCATGAGTGGACGGGCTATAAGAGCCCATCCCACAATAACAATTAAAATTGTAAGTTATTTAATTCGCGATCCTTAAAAACTGTCCGGAGTATTGCTATCTGGGAAATTAAATTTATATTTCGCAACATTTACTGGATGTTGTCTCGATACAGCTAATGCTATCATTTGCAACTCAAAATCGACGCTTTTACTGAATCTTTAAGATAGAGCGACAACAGCGAGTCTTTTTTAAATTTTTGATAAAGAACGGGGTACTAGGCGTCAAAAGGGTAAAATTTTTAGGTAGGAAATAAAAAACTTAGTTGGGATTAATTTGAGGATTGTCAGAAAAAATCTTTGTATATTATATGATCAAAAGTAAGGATTGATAGTCAATCGTTCACCTACAAATTAAGAATTTCATGGATATTCAATTAATTAATATCGGTTTTGGTAACATTGTGTCTGCTAATCGAGTGATTGCCATTGTCAGTCCTGAGTCAGCGCCAATTAAGCGGATTATTACTGATGCACGGGAGCGGGGACAACTGGTTGACGCTACTTACGGCCGCCGCACGAGGGCGGTAATTATTACAGATTCGAGTCACGTCATCCTCTCGGCGATTCAGCCGGAAACTGTTGCTAATCGTTTTGCGATCGGCAAAGACGGTCAAGGTAGGGATGATTGAGGTTTGTCAGTTGCAATTTGAGCGCTTACGGTCTAAAGTAAGCAGAAACTTAAATTGTTACACGTTTCTTTTCTAAAAATGAAATCTGGTAAATTAATTGTTCTGACGGGGCCTAGCGGTGTGGGGAAAGGCACCTTAGTACGATCGCTCCTCAATCGCCATTCCGAATTGTATCTTTCGGTATCGGTGACAACTCGTGAGCCCCGCGAGGGAGAAATTGAGGGACAACACTATTATTTTGTCAGCCGCAGCCGTTTTGAAAAAATGGTTGAGGCTGGAGAGTTGGCGGAATGGGCCCAGTTTGCCGGTAATTTTTACGGTACTCCTTATTTTGGTCTTAAACAAGGAATCGGTGAGGGAAAATCGGTAATCCTGGAAATTGAGCTGGAAGGGGCAAGGCAAATTAGGAATAATTTTCCAGAGGCGCTGCGAATTTTTATTTTACCTCCTTCTTGGGAAGAGTTGGAGCGCCGGCTGCGGAGTCGGGGTCAAGATTCTGAAACTGCGATCGCCCGTCGGTTGGTGCGGGCTAAAGAGGAAATTGAAGCGGCGGGGGAATTCGATTTCCAAGTTGTTAATGACGATTTGGAAGTTGCTTTGAAAAAGCTAGAATCAATACTTAATTTGGAGTAATTTTTAGGTGGGTATGAGTGAATTTTGAAGTTTTATTGATATTAAGGCCCAACAGCACGACACAAAAGTCACGGATACACTGATAGTTGTTTTTTCTTCTAACTTCTGAATCACCATTAAGAATTAATCCGTGTATCCGTGTCAAAATCAGTGTCGTGCATTCCTTGTTCCTTCAATCTTACCCATTTCTCCGTCCTGGCTAAAACTTCGCTACTTTGTTTGATAGCAACACAAACTTTTAAATTCAATTCCAGAATATTAAGTGAAGGAGAAATTTTTCTCAACGGTTCAATTTCGCGAGCAGAACAGCCCAACATTTCCATATAAGCTAGCGTCCAGCCAATAGCTGCAATGTCCCCTACATTGCCTTCTCCGGCGCAAAGGTAACAACCCAGTTCGCCCTCCGACCCACACTCAGGACACACCCAATTGCCCAGTTGTGAATGGAGTAGATTTGTGCGGGAGGCGGATGCGATTGTTAATGCTTTAATATGATTTTGAACTACTTGTTTAAAACCTCGGTTGTGGTCGCTGCGGTGGTCGGAATTACCGGGCGATCGCCCGATTGCTACTGCTTGCTGTTGTGGCGAAGCAACAGAGGCTGTTTGGTTCTCCCTGGTTACTCTAGATTCGCCTAGGTTCGCAGTTAGCTGAATACCATAGTCTTTCGACTCTTCAGTCTGAGAGTGGTTGAGTGCGCTGGAGGAATCGGGTTCGGAAGTTGTGAAGGATTGTTCTATGCGATCCTCTTCGAGGGCTTCGCCAACGGCAAAATCTTGCATTGAGAGGTGATGTTCGATCGCCAAAGACCAAGTTCTTTTATGTCGGAGGTCGCCATATTTTCTGGCTTCTTCCTCAGTAATGCCGATCGCCGCAGCCTCTTGGCGCAGCACATTAATCGAAGTCATTGTATCTGATATCATTAGTTTGTTTGCAGTTAAATTTACGATCGCCCGCTCAGCCTACAAATAAATTACCTTAGATATAGTACAATAGTCCGGAGTATTTTTAGATTGTCTTCTGAAATCAGTGATTTTCCGTTATGAAGGAGATTGCACAATCGCCCTGAAACCCTTATTTTACGCTTGGCAATCACACACTGTCCGAAGCATTGATAGTAGCCTAAATCTAAAATCTAATATCTAAAATCTAAAATCTAAAATTGGATGACTTCAATTCTTCCCGATACAGCTTTATCTGTTGCTGGACTAACATCTTACCTGCAAGACTTGTTGGAGGGCGATCGCAACCTGCAATCAATTTGGCTGACAGGCGAGGTGTCGAACGTTTCGCACCACCCCAGCGGCTGCTTTTTCACTCTCTGCGACACCGACAAAAGCGCTGCGATTCGCTGCGTGGTGTGGAATTCTCAGCGGCCAAAATTGGTGCAAATTCCCGCAAAAGGGGAACAGTTGCTGGTTTTGGGAAGCATCCGGGTTTACAAAAATCGCGGCGAGTACCAGTTGACGGTTGTGCAATCGCTGCCGGCTGGGGAAGGATTGCAGGCTTTGCGGTTGCAGCAATTGCGATCGCGCTTGGATGCTGAGGGTTTCTTCGATCCCGCCCGAAAGCGCCCGATTCCCGCACACCCGCAAATTGTGGCCGTGGTGACATCCGATACTGGCGCTGCTTGGGGAGACATTCAGCGCACTCTAGCCCAAAGATATCCGGGTTTGCGGGTGTTGCTGTCGCCGACAGGAGTGCAGGGGGAATTCGCTGCTGCTGCGATTGCTAGGGCGATCGCCCGTGTAGAATTGGACGGTAGGGCGGAGGTGATCGTGTTAGGGCGGGGCGGCGGGGCGGCGGAAGATTTGGCTTGTTTTAATGATGAGAGAGTTGTCAGGGCGATCGCCAATTGTGCGATTCCAATTATCACTGGTATCGGGCACGAAAGAGACGAATCTCTCGCCGATTTAGTAGCAGATAAACGAGCCCACACTCCTACTGCGGCGGCGGCTCAAGCTGTACCAATTTTAGCAGATATTTACTTTGAACACAAGCAGCGAATGGTCAATTTAGCAAGTGCTGTGCGGGCCAGATTTCAGGCAGAAGAAGAGCATTTGCAACAGTTACAAAATCGATTAAAACGTTTGCCTGCGACATCCCGAACTTTGCGGCAGGCAACTGGTAAACTGGAAGTATTGCAAGAAAAGTTATCCGCACTGAATCCGGCGGCGGTTTTGCAAAGGGGTTATGCGGCGGTAATCCAAAGTGACGGTACGATCGTCCGCACAACTGACGGTTTGGAATTGGGAGAGGAATTGACTGTGAGGTTGAGTCGGGGCCGGCTGAAAGTTAAGATTGTAGAAGTATTGGATGCGGAAGACAAGTTATGATTGATTCGCAGTTGCGCCAGTCTGACTGGAATTATGAGGAAACGGTCGATCGAATTGAAGCAATTATCGATCGGGTGGAATCGGGAGAGTTGCCCCTAGAGGAGGTTTTCGAGCAGTTTGGGGTGGCTGTAGAGTGTTGGCAGCAGTGCGAAAGCTTTTTGGCGCGGGGGAAGGAACAGATGGATTTGTCGATCGAGCTTTTGGCTGCAGAACCCGATTTTTAACCGGAGATAAACTCTGATTAATGTGGATAAAATAGCGCGTTTTGCCGAAATCCAGACAGGGAATTAATTCCCTGTCTCCTCGCAAAAATCTTCGCTATGAGGAGTGTTAAACTGATAATACTCAATCCGGGTTCGCTACCCCCTTTCTTATTACCCAACGCCGAATCAAAATCGACATTCTTTACCTTAAAACCAGGTTACTTTGCATCACTCCTTTATTTGATTTTTTTAGTCAAATTCATCTTCCGATATTGCTTGATACTCCCAAAGCTTCTTCCCTCGGATCGTACACCAATTTCCCGTAAATTTTCAGCATCCAATCCGCGAATTAATACATGGTAAAAGCATCTCAATCACCCTTGACAAAAGGACTCAAAAGAATCTAATATATTGTCAGCAAAACAAGAACGAATAATTTGAATCAGATCATCACTATCCATAGCTGCCCTTTTCATTTTTTGTCTAAAACTACGTTTGTAAGTCAGTTCACGATTGAAGGCATTGAGCGCGAGCCGTCGCAGGACAGCTAAATTCTGGGGACTGTGGAAAAAGCGAATCCGGCAGGCATCTTCAGCAAAGGTAGAATCTAAAGCCCAATGAGCCTCATTTTCAATCCCCCAATGTTTTCGGAGAGCTCGACCTAAAAGTTGAGCATCACTATCTAAGGAAGTTAGAAATGAAAAATAAATAAGTTGATGAGTTATCGGTTATAATGAAATAAAGTGTGAGATGACAATTTTTACTCCTACAGAGAACAACTCACAACTGATTTTTATAGTTAACTCTTCTAATTTACTTTTAACTCCCGGTCTGAGTCTAATTGAATTGAGTCAAAAATTAAAAAACTTTATACATCATTATTATCAGAAAAAAACAAAAGAAGATATGCAGCTTTCTTAAGCTCAAAAATTAGGATGGGGTGGAATTAGGTATGTAATGCAAATTTTGGGATGCAGTCGAAATACTATCATCAAGGTAATAGAAGATTTAGAAAAAATGGACTCAGAGACACTGAATAGTTCCAGGATCAGAAAGAGAGGAGGGGAAAGAAAAAGTATTCTGTCTACTAAAATCGCCATTGATGCAGAATTTTTATACATTTTAAAAAATCACACAGCCTGAAACCCAATGAATGAGTTAATCAAATAAACTAATTTGACCCATAAAGAAATAGCTTCTGCAATACAAGCGGCAGGTTTTACCATTAGTCTCCCCTTACGATCGCGAATTAAATAATTTACACTCTTGAAAGTGGGGAGTAGGGGTTGGGCTTATAGCCCGCCCTTTCTGGACGAGCAGGACGCCCATCCCACAAGAACCATCACGGATTGTAAGTTATTTAATTCTCATTCCTTAGTGGCAAAACTATTAAAAAATCATTGGTATTTGAAACGAAAACAAAAAACAAATAATAGTAATTAATGAAAATCGTGACGCTCAATTTTAAAATATTGCGAAAGTGGATACGGAGTATAGAGAAGCCAGCAATCCTATCCAACCGTTTTGATACCAAAAAGAAAAAAGTTTTAGGAAATTTGTATCCTCCGGGAACTCTCTATACAAAGGAACCTGTCACTACTTTCGATCGGGATTTTTGGAGTTTAGGTCACGGTAAAGTGAGCCCACATGGGGTTTATGATTCTCAACAAAACCGAGGATATATAACATTAAGAAATAGTAAAAATACCAGTGAATTCGCCTGTGAGTCTTTAAAAAAATGGCAGGGTAAGCTCATCTAATTTGGTATAATATGAACTTGACAAAGTTAACAAAATAAGCATAAGAGACTGTGTAGACAGCACACTTGACTCCTAACACAGATCAGTGAGATGACAGTAATACTGTAGTTGAAAATCTCAAAAAATACCCTATATGTTTCAAGGCTTTGACAACAAAACTGCCGATACTCAGAAAAATTTTCCTCCTGAGAGAAAGCTAACAGAAGTGGCAGATATCGCTTGTATTCAAAAAAGTTTAGTTCAGCACTTCCAAGATATTAAAGATCCCAGAGTGGAGAGAACGAAGAAACATCAACTCACAGATATCTTAGTAATTGCGATTTTAGCAGTAATTGCTGGAGCGCAAGGATGGGAAGACATGGAAAATTATGGCATTAGCAAAAAACAGTGGTTAGAAAAGTTTTTGGCATTACCTCACGGTATTCCCTCTGATGACACTTTTCGTCGGGTATTTGAGTTTATTAACCCAGAAGAATTGAATCGTTGTTTTCTTCAATGGGTAGAAACCCTTGTCACCAAGATGGGAGGAGAAATAATCCCCATAGATGGGAAGACCATTAGGGGTTCGTATGACCGAAATCAAGGTAAATCGGCACTCCATATTATTAGTGCCTGGTCGAGTGAACAACGTTTAGTTTTGGGACAGATGAAAGTAGAAGATAAATCTAATGAAATTACTGCTATTCCTGCATTATTAGAATTACTGGATATCACCGGTTCCATTATCACTATTGATGCAATGGGGACACAAACAGAAATTGCCAAAAAGATTATCGACAAGAAAGGAGATTACGTTTTGGCGCTCAAGGCAAATCATCCCACTCTCTACAATCAGGTTCAAGAATGGTTTGAAACAGCTTCTTCTCAGCAATTTCAAGGCATTGATGTCAGTTATGAAAAACGCATCGAAAAAGGACACCATCGCCGAGAAATTCGTCAAGTCTGGTCGGTTCCGGTTTCTGCAATTAATCATCTTTATCAACCCCGATTATGGGCAGGACTTCAAAGCGTTGTCATGGTTGTACGAGTCCGTCATCTCTGGAACAAAACTACCCGTGAGGTGCAATTTTATTTGACTTCTTTACACAGTAATGCTCAACTTATTGGTCTGGCTATCCGAAAACATTGGGGTATTGAAAACCAGGCTCATTGGACTCTTGACTGTACATTCGCGCTCGGATGCTTGTCGCATTCGCTCTTTCCACAGTCCTCGGAATTTTGCTCTTTTACGACGCATCGCTCTTAATGCCCTCAATCGAGAACTGACTTACAAACGCAGTCTCAGACAAAAAATGAAACGCACTGCTATGGATAACGATTATATGATTCAAGTTCTCTTTTCTTGTTTTCTTGACCCTACATTAGATTCTTCTGAGTCCTTGTGTCAAGCCTAATTGAGATGCTCTTACCCTGAAAAAAATGGTGGAATAATTATGGTAAAGCTACCTACCCTAACGCTAGTTCTATCTTGGCAAAATGTGATGGGTGAGGTAGTAATAATGCTAATCATTATATTTTTAAATCAGATTTGCATAAATTAGTTAATGAAATAGGAATAGAGATCGGAATTGCTCATTATCCTCCTTATATATCTAAATATAATCCGCTCAAACATATAGCCTTTCTCAGAAAGATGAGGTACTCATGGGCATAGGGCATACCTCACTTTTTTAAGAACCGCTATAGACTTTTTCCTCATATTACCAGGGCTTGTCAAGGAGTAATTTTTACAAGTTTAGAATTAGTCAAAGCTCTCGTCGAAAAAACTCACACTAAAACGGGACTATCTGTAGCTGTAAATATCCTTAATAAAGTTTATAAAACTGGTAGGAAGGTAGCTGATAACTTCAAAAATACTATGCAAATTCTTTTTGACGAATATTTGCCCAAATGGAATTATCGAGCCGTACCCCAACCTGAGTAATTCATTAAATTATTTATTTTTCATTCCTTAGCAGGTTGGATGCTCTGTTTAGGCTTTAAATTTGTTTAAATCTCGTTAACTTAACTCCAGCAGCCCAGAAGAGACAGGCAAACCATCCTGAAATACCAGCAATTCTCCTGGCTGAATTTGCGTCCAAACTTCGTTATCAGTCAGCGGAAAAGTGGCAATAACAGCCACGCGATCGCCCTCATTGGTCAATTCCCGAAAATCGACTGTTACATCTTCGTCGATCGAGTGAGCGCTAGCAAAAGGTGCTTGTCGCACAATATAATGCAGATTAGTAGAACAGTGGGTGAACAAGTGTTCTCCATCCGAAAGTAAATAATTAAAAATTCCGTACTCTGCCAAACTTTTAGTAATTTCCTCCAGTACCGGGTAAATTTCCGCTACAGCAGGCTTACTTTGAGGAAAAGTAGAGCGCAGCTTTTCTAATATCAAACAGAATGCTTTTTCGCTGTCAGTTTTGCCAACCGGTTTGTAAACTCCGGCACATTCTGGATAAAAATTTTCGAGATTTCCGTTGTGAGCAAACACCCAATAACGTCCCCATAGTTCCCGAATAAAAGGGTGGCAGTTTTCCAGAGCAATTTCGCCTTGCGTAGCTTTGCGGATGTGAGCAATGACGTTAGTTGAATGAATGGGATAGCGGCGCACTACTTCAGCAACCGGAGAAGCAATCGCAGGTTTAGAGTCTATAAAAAGGCGACATCCCAAACCTTCAAAGAAAGCAATTCCCCAACCGTCTTGATGAACGTCTGTTCTGCCACCTCTTGCAGAAAAACCCTCAAAAGAAAAGCAAATATCTGTTGGAACATTGCAGTTCATTCCCAGTAATTGGCACATAGCTTTTAAATTTCTGGAGTTTGGATAGATGTCGCAGCTATTGGCAGCTACAGATTGGCGATTATACTATTATAGTATGAATTGATTTAGCCTAATAAAAAAACACAATATTTTTTGATTTTAAACCGTCATGCTACTTAAAATTTAAAAAATGCGCGAAGCCAAGCTATCCCGTTCGTTAAGCGGGCCCGTTGCGGTAGGGAATCGCCCAAAATTCAATCGCGTTCCCCGGAGAACAGTCTTCATCGTTCCATTTGTCCTGCAATTTTGTTAATTAAATTTATGTAATATTCACTTTTGTGGGGGAAAGTCTGAAAGTTGTTTGATATCCTTCAAAACTATTTGAGGCTTCCCTTTGTACTGTTCTACCTTCCCACTGACATACACATATCCCCGTCCCAGACCCGCATAACGTTTCTCGATTAGCCGCTTCAAGGGAGCTCTTTCATCAGTTTCAGAATCCGGTATCCACAAATCTAATTTATGATACACCGAACCAGCATAAATTACAGCGCTGCCGCCGATCCTTTTAGTAATTCCCGCCTGCAAATCGCAGAAAATAGTAATAGATTTAGCTTTCTCAGAAGCCGCTAATATTTTCGGGTAGTCCAACCTCAAAGAAAGCGCTCCTGCGGTTGCTTCCGACAACCGAAATTCTTCAACAATCGAGCCTCGCATCGACCACCAAGGCAGTAAATTAGCATAGTTGCGAGAGGGGATTTTGGCATTGATAATCGGATTCCAAATCATCAGATTGTAAGCTTTTGCTGCCGATTCTGCCTCAGTCATTTGTCGGTGATACAATCTGGAGCGCCCGTATTTTACAAAGTAGGGACTCCAGCCTTCTTCAATCAGTTTAAGATTGTAATTTTCTCCGTCTTTATGTACGTAACAGAGGAGACGCCCGTAGTTGTCGCGGTGTTTTTGTAGAGCCACTTCAACCGAATCGTCTGTATCAAATTCTATGTCAATTTTAGCAAGTCCGCCATCTGCTGTCGCAAAGTATTTTTTAGCCATTTCCGTACCTGCTTTCCCCGCCGCAGTTACAGGTTTGGAGCCTCCCGGATGACTTTCTTCTGTATCGACGCAAATCAGCCGCAGAGACTCGGTTTTGCCGTTGAGAGAAATTTTGATGCTGTCGCCATCAACTACTTTAGTTATTTGCAGGTTCGGAATTCTGGTTGCCATATTTTGAACCCTGTTGCACTTGAGATTTCATGCAGGTATCGCTTGGAGTATACACGAGTTCGTTATCACTAGCAACTGTAATTTTTGTTGTTTGTATTAATATTTGTCAACTGTGGCGTATTTTATCAAGTCTGGGAAAAACTCTCGAAAATCTGATTCTAATCGCTGATAGTTAGCTGTCAAATCTTCTATGCCGCTTGCCAAGTTATTTGTCCGCTTGATTCGGGCAGACATTCTTGTAAGAGTGATGCCGATTTCGGCGATGTCCTGATAAGATGAAAGCAAGTCGCGGGCAATTATTGTGGGCAGCACCCGCTGGAGAGATTCAGGCAATATATCGCGGTTGTCTTGCAGGATTTTATAGACATGGCGAGAAAAATCGGGGAGCGGAATTTCTGAATATTCGAGCCAATTTTTAGCTAAGAAGTGGTCGTAAAACACGTCAATCAAAACTCCAGCAAACCTGCGTCTCTCGGCGCAAACAAGGCTTTTACTCGATCGCACTATTGCGTGAGAGTCGGTGTAGCTATCTACTTTGCGGTGCAAATCGATGCCTTTTCTAATTTCATCGGGATAAAGGTTGATTGCCGAACCTTTGACAAAATCTCCTAAGAGGTTGCCAATCAAGGATTCTGGCGTGCCTTTTGATAAGAATAGATGAGCCAAATAATTCATTAACTACACAACTGCATAACCTGTATGAGGTCTGACATCGGCGGGATGAAAACCTAAAACAATGGAATCCTTGGAAATTCCAGCAGCTACAAGTTCTTTTGTCACGCCGTATTCTGTCTCATCTCGCTGTACCCAAATCTTATCATCAATAATATCTATATGAACCAAACAGCCGTGAATTCGTTTGGCTTTATCCCAGCCTAAAGTAACTAGCAGGTAACAATCAGATTTTTCATCAAACACGGCTTTACAAATTATATCGCCATGAGAGTAAGGAATTTTTGTGTAAGGTTCGAGAACTGTTTTAATGGTGGTTCTAAAGTTAGCTAAAGTATCCATTTTACGATCGCCTCTTGATTTGGGTCGAATACAATCAGCTTGAGCTTTTCATCTTCAATCATTAATTGACCGATCGGTTCTTCAAATAGAGATTCATAGGTGATATCGCGAACAGCCAGATAAAGCGTATGTTCTGGATAAGTTCTCTGAAGCACAGATCGATAAATAGTAAATTGTCCGATCGCCTCTCTCAAGTCCTGCATTTCTGAATCGCTGACAAAGCTTTTGACTTCCACAGCAATTTTCTGTTCTCCTCGTTCTGCAGCCAGCACCTGTTTTGCTCCCAGATCCACATACATATCTTTTTTCCCCCATTTCAGATGGAGAGGATCGTGAGTAATTATCCACCCATCATTGAGGAGAGATTTTTTAACTGTATTGTGGTACAGGTCTAAAGCGGGCATAGAACAACACGAGCAATATAAGACTTCACGGTTATATAATAGCAAATTATTATGCAATTATCTTAAACCGCAACTACAAGGAGAAAGAATAATGGCTGTTCTGGAATGTGTAAAACCGGGTGCTAAACTAGGTCAAATTATTCTTGCCGTCGATCTTACTGTTGCCGGTGCTGTCGATCGCATTTTAGCAAAAATTCAAGACTTGGGATATGACCCAGAAATTCGTCATGTCAACTATCCGTCTGGAGTCCACGTCTTAGCAATTCTCAAAGACGAACAGCATTCTGAAGCAGTTGATGATGATTACTTGTTAGAGGATTGGCTACAGGTAAGGTCGCAAATTAACCCAGATGCGGTTCATCTGTGGCGCGGTAAATAAACCAATTAACAATTAAACCGCAGATAAACGCAGATGAGCTGATGGGAATTTCATCAGCGTTCATCCGCGTTCATCTGCCTACATCTGCGGTTACAAAATACCCCTACGCACCACCGCGCAACTTATCCAAAACCGTCCGATCTTCCAAAGTCGAAGTATCCCCAGAAACCTCTTGTCCCGCAGCCAAAGAACGCAGCAAACGCCGCATAATCTTCCCGCTTCGAGTCTTCGGTAAAGCATCAGTAAATCGAATTTCTCCCGGACGGGCGATCGCCCCAATTTCCTTAACAACGTGCTGCTTCAATTCCTTAGCCAATTCATCGCTAGGTTGCTGCGAGTTGTCCAGCGTGACAAAAGCCACAATTTCCTCACCTTTAATCTCATCCGGTTTACCAACAACCGCAGCTTCCGCCACCGCTGGATGCGATACCAAAGCTGACTCGACTTCCATTGTGCCGAGTCGGTGTCCGGCCACATTAATTACATCGTCAACGCGGCCCATTACCCAGAAATAACCGTCTTTGTCCTTGTGCGCGCCGTCCCCTGCAAAGTACACAAATTCGCCATCTTTCGGGTGCAAATATTCCCAATAAGTGCGGCGGAAGCGATCGGCATCGTTGTAAAGTGTCCGCATCATTCCCGGCCAAGGATGTTTCACCACTAAATAACCGCCGCTTTCGTTAGTTACTGGTTCGCCATCTTGGTCAACAACATCAGCCACAATTCCGGGGAACGGTAGGGTTGCAGAACCGGGTTTTGTAGGAATTGCACCGGGCAAAGCGGTAATCATAATTCCGCCGGTTTCTGTTTGCCACCAAGTATCGACGATCGGACAATTCGACTTGCCAATTACTCGTTGATACCACATCCAAGCTTCAGGATTGATCGGTTCGCCGACAGTTCCTAACAATCGTAAAGAGGACAAATTGCGCGCGTTGGGCAAGTGTTCGCCCATTTTCATGAATGTTCTGATCGCAGTGGGTGCAGTATAGAAAACGGTGACGCCGTATTTTTCAATTACATCCCAAAAACAGCCAGGATTTGAAGGGCGAGGAGCACCTTCATACATTAAAGTTGTCGCACCGTTGGACAGCGGCCCGTAGACAATATAACTGTGTCCAGTAATCCAGCCGACATCAGCAGTACACCAGTAAACATCGGTATCTTGGAGGTCGAATATCCATTTGGTTGTCATGTGGGTATAAAGGTTATAACCACCGGTTGTATGGACGACACCTTTCGGTTTGCCGGTACTGCCACTGGTGTAGAGTACGAACAGCATATCTTCGCTGTCCATCGGTTCGGCGGGACAATTTGCCGATACACCTTTTTGCAAATCGTGCCACCAATGATCGCGCCCGGGTTCCATGTCAATTTTCTGTTTGGTGCGCTGAACTACGAGAACGTTGGTAACGCTGGGTGTGGCATTATTTGCTAATGCTTTGTCTACTTGTGTTTTGAGGCCGACGGCGGTATCTTTGCGGAAGCCACCGTCAGCGGTGATGACGAGTTTTGCTTGGCCGTCGTTGAGTCGATCGCGCAAAGCTTCTGCACTAAAACCGCCAAAAACAACGCTGTGTACTGCACCGATTCTGGCGCAGGCTAGCATGGCGATCGCAGCTTCGGGAATCATGGGCATATAAATGCCGACGCGATCGCCCTTTTGGACTCCCAATTGTTTGATGACGTTCGCCATTTGGCAGACTTCGCGGTGGAGTTGCGCGTAGGTGAGGGTGCGGGAGTCTCCGGGTTCGCCTTCCCAAATCAGGGCGGCTTTATTTTTGCGCCAAGTGGTTAAGTGGCGATCGAGACAATTGTAAGAAATATTAATTTTACCGTTGACAAACCATTTAGCAACAGGCGGCTGCCAGTCGAGCACGGTATCCCAGTTTTGGAACCAGTCTAATTCTTGGGCTGCAAGTTCTGCCCAGAATGCTTGGGGGTCAGCTTTGGCTTTGTCGTAGAGGGCTTGGTACTCTTCTAGGCTTTTGATGTGAGCTTTTTGGGAGAATTCAGCGGGCGGCTGAAATAGCCGTTTTTCATGCAGAATTGATTCGATGGTATCTTGCGACATTGCTTTTAACTTTAACTTCGGTTAGTCTTTTTAACTATTGTTTGCATAAGTTGGGGCAAAAGTATGTTTATTTTCCTTAAGACTTTGGGGAATTTTGTAAATGTTGGATCTGCATGAGAAATTAGAGCACTGGTAAATTGTAAATTCTATCTTCGTACTCATTCTCAAATGATGCTTCATAAATCAAAATCAGTTCGTCAATATTTTGACCAATACTCAGCTTGGAATTCAGGAGAAAGATTCCGGGAAGATGGCGATTTTGCTCTAAATGATCTGTTAAATGAACGGGCATAGAGCGGCGGTTGTTGGTAACAAGAATGAAATTGTGGATTTCGCACCAAATAAGAATTTCTGGATCGAGAGTCCCTTTAGAAGGTGCTGTTAGTTCTCCCACTGCTAGAACAACCAGATCGGGATTGCGTCTGCGAATTTGGCTAGGATAGGCAGGATCGACATTTTCATCAAAGAGATACTGGATTGCCATCAGCTTTTCTCCTTGCATCTCTTTCTGCTCTCAGTTTGCGAAGTTTTTCGGCCACAGGAGGAGGATTGCGGCGCTGTTCTTCTCGCATTTTTTCGCCCCATTCCAACCATTCGGTTATGTATTTACCGACTGCTTCTTTGTTGTGCAGGTAGTACAAAATGGTCGCATAAACTTGTTCGAGGGTGAGCGATGTATAAATGTTAGCTATTTCTTCGGGAGTTCGAGCGCGAAACAGGTATTCATAGAGAATGGTTTCGATGCCGATCCGGGAACCTTTGAGCCGAATATCGTCAGGTCTGAGGAAGTTGAAATAGTCTTCTAGTTGCGTGGTTTGGTGGTTGGCTTCATGAGATTGCTTCTCTTTATTAATGTCTGTTCCTTCTGGAACCAGCACAATTACTTCGGCTCGGCTGTTGCGATATAAATTGAGCGGTTCACCAACGCACAATTGTCCTCGATCGTCGATCGTTGCCATCACTTTAATTGCTTTCATACAATCTACCCGATTTACAGGAGCGATATCTGGTATGATTATATCATAACAAATCCGATGGTAATTCTTTTATAATTGACATTAACAGCCGATCGCACAAAAGCCATGACGCAAAATTTGGAAGCAAGCCAACTCTCGCTAAATGACGTTCGCCGCCTTCTCAAATTGGAAAGACAAATAGGAGGCTCTTTTGCTGAATTTGTATCTTTGGAACCTCTGACGGATTTTGAACAGCAGGAATTATTGCTAATCGGTAATCACTTTTGGCGTCATCTAGAAGTGGGAAAGGTTTCTGAAGAATTGGTTAAGTTTTTGTCACTTTCACCGTTAATGAGATTAACGGGATTTTTTAAAGTTCCTGTGGTGCTGACAATGGAAGATAGCATCCCGATCGAGGTGGAGGATGCGGATACTTTAATTAAAGGGCGCTTGGATATTTTAGCGGTAAATCAGCCGGATGCAGAGCTCGCGGCGGCACAGTTTTGGATTTTGGTAGTGGAGGCGAAAAATAGTGCGTTAGCGAAGCCCTCGAAGAGGATCGATCCTTGGGCCGGTTTGCCGCAATTGCTGACTTATGCTTATAAAAGTTTGCAGCAGCAATCGTCTGTTTGGGGATTGACCACGAATGGACGTAACTATCAGTTTGTGTATCTGACGCGGGGAAATCCTTGTACTTATCAGATTTTACCGGAATTGAATTTGATTGACCGAGAGCGATCGCTCTTGTTGGCGCAAGTCTTGAAAGCTATTTGCAAGTTGCAGAATGTGCAGTTGCAGTTGGCATGATGTTTGGGAATTCAGGAAGACGAATTAAGGAAGTACACATGATTTAATTACTCCCTGAGTTAATCATTAAAAACGGCAAATTTGTGCCAATATAGATTTATACCATCATAAATTTTATCATGCTTATAACTGATATAGTGAATTTTTTAGGCAAACCCTACTTCCAAGCGCCAAACTGCCTCATTTATCAGATGGACTGCTTAGAAGCAATGTCCAAGCTCCCTGATGAATGCGTCAATCTTACTGTGACCAGTCCCCCCTATAACATTGGCAAAGAATACGAAAAAACACTACCACTAGATAAATATTTAAACTGGTGTGAAAGCTGGATAAGTGAAAATTATAGGCTCATCCTTCCTAACGGCGCTTTCTGGCTCAACTTGGGGTATCTATCAATTCCCAATCAAGCTAAAGCTATCCCCATTCCCTATCTACTTTGGGACAAAATTCCTTTTTACCTAATCCAAGAAGTTATCTGGCACTATGGCGCTGGGGTTGCTGGTAGTAAGTTCTTTTCACCGCGCAATGAAAAGTTTCTTTGGTATGTTAAAAACCATAAAGACTATACATTTAACCTAGATGATGTGCGCGATCCAAATGTAAAATATCCTAATCAAAAAAAGAATGGAAAAATTAAAGTCAACTCCCAAGGCAAAAATCCGACTGATGTTTGGGAATTCCCGAAGGTAACTTCTGGTAAAAATAGATCATCAAAAGAGCGAACCTCTCACCCCGCTCAATTTCCAAGTGCTGTTATACAGCGAATCATCAAAGCTTCATCCAACCCAAATGAAATCATTTTAGACCCTTTTTTGGGTTCAGGAACTACGGCGGTTGTTGCTTTAGGTTTGCAGCGCACTATTATCGGATTTGATATCTGTCAGGAATACTGCGATTTAGCTGCCAACCGAATTGATGATTTTCTCAGACAAAAGCAGATTAGCGAAGCTCAATTATCTTTATTTTAAAGATGGTAAATATTGCTAAATAGGCAATTGCAGCAACTTATATCGCTCTACATCAGGGCTTAATTTAGCTTGCTGACCAGTGGCTGCTGTTTGCCCTTGCCAATCTTCTCGATCTATCCATCCAAATCTAACTAAATTAATATTTAGAGTTTGCACGCTTGCCATTTTGGGATTGAATTTCTGGAAATTAACTACAAGGTAATAGCCGGACTTGTCTTTTTTCGGCTTTGCTCCTAGGGCGCTTTGTTGAGCATAACTGCGATTGCCGTAAGTGTTACGACTACTTGAAGAAGTTTTAATTTCAATTGAGAAATTATTGTTCGGGATGTAAACAATATCTTTTTCGAGGGTACTGTGATCGCGCCGCCAAATTCCGGGGTATTTGCTGGCGAGTTCTAATGGGATTAGTTCATGTAAAAAAAATCCCATAATTTGGGGAGTTGGGAATAAATTTATTCCTATTCTGTAGCCTCTGCTGGTTATGCTGGATTGAAAAATTTCACTCCAAACTTGAATAACCACGTCATAAATTTCTTGTGGATCTAGTGGGTGTCGATCTATGAGTTCTCGTGTCTTCTCTTCCCAATCTTCGACAGGAAGTCCGGTATAGGGTGATTGCATTTACTCTATTTCCTGCAATAGTTCGCTTGGTGATACTCCTAGAGCTTTTGCTAACCGCAAAATGTTTAATAGAGCTATGTTTCGCTCACCCCGCTCAATACCACCAATGTAGTTGCGGTGCAGTCCGGCTAGTTCTGCTAACTTTTCTTGGGAAAAGCCCTTTGATGTCCTTAGCCTGCGAACTTGCTCTCCAAATTTTTTTAGCTCTGGATTTTTTGCCACACGAGCAAGATATCGGTGAGTGCACTCCAAAATCTACACACTATAAGTGTGATTTAGGATTACATGAAAACAGCACGCCCATAATCCGACGAAGCAGACTTAACTTGATGCCATTACTTTAATTGCTTTCATTGGTACTCCGGGTAATCTAGGCCGTAACAAATAGATTGATGTCTAACGCTTTAGATACCGTCAGTCTGATGTTGGGTAAAATTTTACTCATGACAACCGACTTAATACCTTCGGAATTAGATATCAAGATTTGTTAAAAGTCTGCAATCAGACACTGACAGAGTACACATATTTATCTAAAATAAGAGACAATTTGACCCGGAAACTGAAGGTAAAAAAGTGTCTGAACTTAGACAAAATTTAATTACCAGAGATTGGGTAATCATCGCCACCGAACGGGCGACAAGACCGGATCAATTCGCTAACAAAAAAAAGTCGGCTGCAGTAGTGCCCCCGCACCGTGCCGATTGCCCGTTTTGCGTGGGAAATGAAGAAGACGGAACCTTAGAAACTTGCCGTTTGGGCGATTCCCTACGGGATAGCTTCGCTTCACGCACGGGCTGGAAAGTCCGGGCAATTCACAACAAATATCCCGCCCTCTCCCCGACAGCCAAATGGATGAGGATATCATCGGGAATTCACCGCACGATGGCGGGAATCGGCGTGCACGAAGTAATTGTCGAACATCCGCGACACGATTTGACGACAGCTTTGTTGAGTGTTGAAGAAGTTGAAAACATACTTTTAGTATACCGCCAGCGCTATGTAGAAATTAGAAAAAATCCCCACATTGAAACTATTATTATCTTCAAAAATCACGGGGAAACTGCCGGAACTTCTCTCGAACACCCCCACTCGCAGATAGCAGCGACGCCCGTTGTACCCAGCCAATTTCGCAGCCGCATCGACGAAGCTATTAGATATTTTGATGACACCGGAGAATGTCTGTTTTGCCGAACTTTGGAAGATGAATTAGCGGCGGAGGAAAGAGTGATTTGTGAGAGTGAACATTTTGTGGCTTTTATCCCTTACGCTGCACTTTCACCGTTTCACACTTGGATTTTTCCGCGCCGACATTCCTCTTCATTTGATGACCTTACTGATGGGGAAATTACGGATCTTGCTGATACTTTGAAAACTGTACTGGCTAAGCTTTATTACGGATTAAACAATCCCGATTACAACTATACTATTCGATCGGCACCGATCGCCGAAGGGGGAACAAAATACTTTCACTGGTATATCGCAATTATTCCCAGAGTCACCAAGCAAGCTGGATTTGAGTTGGGCAGCGGGATGTTTATCAATACTGCTTTGCCCGAAGAAAGTGCAGCGTTTTTGCGATCGATCGAAATTCCTAGCGACAGTAATTTCCCCCCCATCTAAAGTATCCTACATCACAATAGGTCAAGTTTACTTAAACTGGGGGTGGAAATGCACCCAGCTATTCTGAGTTGCGAGTCTGCGTTGAGGGAAGAAATTGATATTATTTGAGATTTGAGATTAAAGAATTGGGCATAACGCATGATCTAATGGTTTAGATCACCGGCATAAAGTTGGATTCTTTTTTAAACTGCTATAACTTACGCTCTCAAATTATGAACGTACAAATACTTATGGATTTTACCAAACTCACAATAAACTTTCGACATACTGCCAGCCGTCGTCGCTAAAAGTAGCTCTCAACATATCTCTAATTTTGGCATCGATCGATAATATTCCCTCACCCGATTCAACATTCTCGCCGATTTCGCAACTGTCTTCAGACATATGTTCTTGGATGTGGGCCAGAGTATCAGCGAAATTAGCCAGAAAATAATGTTCGTGCACCCACGCTGTTGGATCTGGTATTGCTGCACTCCCAAAAGCTCGATCGACTAAATCTTTTTTGGCAACATCGTCAGTCTGGTTTTTCATGTTGAGTTCGATTTAGGTAGAACTGGTAACTTATCCATTTTAAGCTTAATTGTCAACAGGAACGCGATCCCGATCGACCACAGCAGTGACAAATTTGTGTAGTTTGTGCGATCGCGATCCTAATTTTTTGGTCGCTCGCGTGTTATCATATTACCTCAAACTCGGTGGTCAATAATGTTCACATCGAGCAGAATACACTTGGGAATCATTCCGTGAACTCCTTTTTGAGGATTGTTAACAGCCTGCGTAATCCGAAAATTTACCGCAAGCGAACACAAAACATAAGCATCTTCCTCTTGGAAACCTGCAAACTTTTGCAGCCAATAAACCGTCTGTTTTACTGCCAGCTCAAACGCTTCATCTAATGTTCTACCGAATCCCATAATCACAATATGAGTGGGCGTTTCCGCAAACGGAAATATCAGAAATAAATCCTTGCGTAAGATGATCTGAATAGTCCCGTTCATCGAAGTTTCAATCGCAGTACCGTCAACTTCACCATCTCCTTGTGCCGAATGTCCGTCGCCAATGGACAGTAAACCGCCGCGCAGAAAAACAGGTAAAAATAACCGCGTTCCTGCTTGGAGTTCCTGATTGTCCATATTGCCGCCGTAGCGCTCTGGAGGAATAGAAGAACGGTTGATTTGTGCATTAGCAACGCCGATAATTCCAAAAAAAGGATGCAGGGGAATCCGAATGCCGCTACCTGTGGGAAATTCAGCAGTTTTTTGCTCTAAATCTAGCGGAATAAACCGCAATTTAGGTTCGGGGAAATACTCAGGTAAAGAACCCCATCCGGCGCGAATTGCATTAAATCCTACGGGCAAACTTGGGTAAACATCCTCAATGTGAATTTCTAAAACGTCTCCCGGTTCGGCATGGTTAACATAAATCGGGCCTGTCAGCAAGTGGGGCCCCGGCCCAACTTTGCGGTTGGGAGGCAAATTCTGACAAATATCTAAAAATTCGGGGGTGAGAAATTCGGGCGGGGCCTTGTCAGCAACATAATATCCTGAATAGGTTTCGATATCGATGCGATCGCCCGAATCGACAGTTAAAGCAGGTTCGATATTCGGAGAAAAACCGCCCAAGTGTACGGTTTTGCAGTTAGCCTTGAGAAGGTGGCGGGTCATGGGATTTTAGATTTTAGATTTTAGATTTTAGATTGAAGTCAGGGTGTTAAGAATGTTATATCGCAAGTCTCAGTCATTTTTGATTTTTTTTTATGAACCGCAGAGGGCGCAGAGGACACAGAGAAAGAGAATGGAGAACTCAGAAGATTTCCAAAAAGGGTGGAGGTTTCTTTTATCGGAAATATTTTACTAATTTCTTAACTTTTTGATAACGTGGGTAGTTTAAAATTTAAAGTGGGTGGCGCGGGTTTATATATTATTGGGGTGGGGAGTTCTGTTTGGCTGGTGCAACCCGCCCTTACAAACTAATGACTAATGAATTATGTTAACGCCTTTGCCCAATAAAGTAGAATTTTCTCAAGGTTATTCTCGCAATCCCTGGTTTTTTGGTGTTTTGATTTTGATTGTCCTATTGCTAGGTTTCATGATGCAATCTTACCTTAACAAACCTCAGCTTTTAACCGACCCGTTTCTGCAAGTCCCAACAGCAAACTCGGTGCGAGTTGTCTGGTTCACAGAGTTTGCCGGTACTCGCAACACAGTTGATTACGGCGAAAATTTGAATCAAGTCGTGACGGCAAATACTACCAAGCTAAGCCGCACTCGCGAAGACAAAGACTCGCGCATCTCCGATGAAATGAAACAAAGCATCATTGACAGCAATCCAATTGTCCGCGACATCTGGCGCCATGAAGCAGAAGTCCCCAATTTAATGCCCGGTGTTCGCATTCCTTATCGAGTCACTAGCGAAAGGAAAGACGGCGCATCTGTCAGCAGCAAAGTTTTCACTCTTTCTCCGACACCCGCAGCAGGAAGTGCGCTCAAAATTCTCCTCACTTCTGACCATCAATTGATGCCGATGACAGCAGCAAATCTCCAGAAAGTAGCCGAAACAATTGGCAGAGTTGACGCGGTTTTCATGGCAGGGGATTTAATTAATATACCCGATCGCGCTTCTGAATGGTTTGACGATTACCGAGGCCGCGCCTTCTTTCCGTCTCTGCAAGGTCGCGCATTTTCCGAACTCGACAAAAACGGCATCAAAACCGTTTACAGCGGCGGCGAACTGATTCAACACGCGCCTTTATTTCCGGCCATTGGCAATCACGAAATCATGGGTCGCTTTGCAACCAACAGCAAACTCGATGACCAATTTAACGATCCTTTTCCCCGCGCCGCTGCGGAGAAAATATACGCTCAACGTGCTGCCTCTTTGAATCTTAATAATGACTCTTCAGTGCGGGAAATCTGGCTAAAAAACAAGAGTTTTAATAGCGATACCTATGACGAAATTTTCAATTTACCTGGAGGCAAAAATTACTATGCTGTGACTTTTGGGGATGTACGCTTAGTGACTTTGTATGTTACGAATATCTGGCGGACTCCGAATTTAGATCCGCGTGCGAGAGGCAGGTATCGGGAACGGGACGAAGATTTTAATCATCCCGAAAAATGGGGATACGGACAGCATATTTTTGAGCCGATTGTCAAGGGCAGCGCTCAATATAATTGGCTGCAACAAGAGTTAAAAAGCTCGGAATTCCAGCAGGCAAAATATAAAATTGTGATGTTTCACCACCCGCCCCATTCTCTGGGTGACAATATTGTACCTGCTTATACCGATCCAGTGCAAATAGTCGATCGCGCTCTCGATGGCGAGATTAAAATGGTGCGTTACGAGTATCCGAAACAGCAAGATTATCTGATTCGGGATGTAGTGCCGCTACTAGAAACAGCGGGCGTGCAGTTGGTATTTTACGGACATTCGCACTTGTGGAATCGGTTTGTAAGTTCCAGCGGAATGCACTTTTTGGAGAGTTCTAATGTGGGCAACAGTTACGGTGCTTTTGCGGGGGAAAAGCGCCGATTTGTGCCGCCGGCATATCGGGAAGATTACAGCGCTATTGGAGACCCGAACGGATTGGAACCTGTGGTGCCGACTGTTGCGCCTTTGTTGGGAGAAGACGGGCGGCCGCTGCCTTATATTGATAGCAATGATATTACGGCTTTTACTATTTTTGATACGGGGGAGGGTACGGTTAGCAGCTACTATTTTGATACGCGGAAACCGGAGTCGGAAGTGGTGAAGTTTGATGAGTTTAATTTAACAAATTTGTAAATTGATTGAGTAGGGACAGGGCAGTGTTCAAAGCGTCTCAACTTAAGACTAAAACCCTCTATTTCTCTCGTTTGTATCCAAGTCTCGATCCCCCTAAATCCCCCTTAAGAAGGGGGACTTTGAAGACTCTAGTCCCCCCCTTGTTAAGGGGGGTTAGGGGGGATCTGGGGGTTAGTCGAAATTGAAAAAATTGTGAACTCAAATGATTAAATCTTTTCTTTCGCAGGGGGAACCAAACCAGTTTTATTCAAACCCGCATCAATCTGCCTGAGCAATTTAAAATCATCTTCGGGTAAGGAATTAACAGGCGAGTGTTTTTCCAGAAACGAGAATGCTTGCCGAAATTCACGCGGCCGGGAGTCGATCGCACTATCGAAGTGACAAGGTACAATTCTTTGAAACTCCCAACTCGCCACTTTATCCACCCAATCGAGAGTTTCCCTCGGCGCGCGGTTGAGAATCAAAGTCTGCAGAATCGGCGCGACAAACAACCGCCCTCCTCCCCGCAAAGCCTCAAAAGATCGCTCCCAATGTTTTTTCCACTTGAACGGATATAACCCGAAATAAGCTTTCCTAGAGCGTTCTGGCGCTTTGCCTGCATTGGCAAATACCTCCGACCACGGCGGCACTTCCAGCACGCTGGGGCTAAAATACATGGCAAATAAGGCGATTCTCTGCCACCCTTTGCGCCGATTTTCGTGGGTGTCTGCCACAATGTCCGAGGCGCTGTCTTTGGCGTGAAACAGCAGGGGGTACGAGTCGAGTTGGACGATCGCCGGCGGATTTTCGGGAATCGAAACCACGGAATCTGTTAACATCAGCGTGCGCGATCGTCTGTGAAATAACGCAACTTCTGCAAATCTGCCCAAACCGAGGTCGAGGGGGCCGAGAATTGCCCAGTCAAATTGATCGGCTAAGGGGGTGTTGCTGCTGTCAAAGGGCAGTACAGAAGTGCGTTTCGTGGGCAAACCCAGCCAACTCAGCGGCAAATTCACGGGGAAACTCCACTGCTGCGGGGCGACAAACACCTGCGCTTCGGGAAAACACCTCGCAAAGGGGCCGACAAAAACTTTGTGCTCGATGCCGGAAACCGTTGTCAGCAGGATGTACTTCACCTCGCCGTGCTCTGCTACTAACTCTTTTACCAAGCGGATGCACTCAGGAGTCGGTGCAACGGGGGCGTAGACGAGAAGGCCTTCGGGTTCTAATTTAATTACTGTCATCCGAATCGGGACGACTACGTAGAAAATGCCTTGTAGTTGGTCAAAAGTCCAGATTGTGTCCTTGACTATTTCCTTGCGGATGGTGCGCCGCTTGCTGTAGGGATAGAGGGGGACAACTGGCCAAAAGGCCCAAGAATAGTCCCGATAATCAATCTGTGCTGATGTTGGTATGCCTTCGCCCTCTGCCACTGGTGCGACTCCTTGCCGATTTTTTTGTACGTGCGTGCGATCGAACTATTTTTATCTTATTTCACTCCTGTTGCGCGGATTCGAGGAGTTGAAACCGGGTTTCACCAGGCCTGGGTGCGAGAACTATTAAACCAACTTTTCAGGATCGATGCCTAGTTCCCGCAACCGCGCCGCTAGTCTTTCCTCTCGCTGTTGAGATTCTATGAGTTGCTGTTGAGATTCTAGAACTTGCTGTTGAGATTCTATCAGTTGCCGTTCCGCCGCCGTTGCTCTTTCACCCGGACTCAAAATCAACCCTCCTTGGGCCGTAAACCACCGCAACCACAACCGATTCATACTCTTATAACTGCCTTGCCACCAACCTAAACTCAACTGCAACTCAGGAATAAATAACCGCCCATCAATTAATTCTGCCTGTTCATAGTGGCCTCCTACAAGATGAAAAGCTCGCAATTCATCCGTGTAGCGACTGAAAATAAAATAGTAAGGAATCCGCAAAATTTGTTCATAAACTTGCCACTTAGTCGGCGGTTCCCCAGCTTGCTGAACAGTCCGCCCTAAATCTTCATCTTCAGTGCCCGGCGATAGCAATTCCACCACCACAAACGGATTTACCCGTTCTTGCCAAACTACATAACTCAAACGCATATCGCGCCCTTGATAAAGCCTTGGCACACCCACCGCAGCAAACCAATCCGGGCGTTTATGCCAGCGCGGTTGTGTTGCATCGTAATACAAATTTAGGTAACAGGCTGTAAAGACTTGTTCCGCATCCCATCCCGGCGGCAAAAAGGTGAATTCCAAGAGTTGCGGCTGATCTAAATGAAATGTATCTGGCAAACCGGGCTCCTTTGGGTCTTCGCTGGGTAAATCATACATTGTTGGCAAACTCTGCCGGGGGTCTAAAGGCGGTTCAGCTTGAGCAGGCGGGTAAGTCGGGAATGTCATAATCAATTCTGAGGTTGCTTATCCTGATATGATTATAACCTTGTGAGAATGTCTTGCATTTCCAAAGAATTCCCATTAACTCTCAATCTCAAATCTCAAATCAAAACTCCAAAATCGATATGACTCAAAACTACCGCATCACTCTTTTACCAGGAGACGGCATCGGCCCTGAAATTATCGCTGTGGCGGTAGATGTCCTGAAACTTGTCGGCAAACAATTGGACATCGGCTTTGAATTTCAAGAAGCTTTAATGGGCGGCGCTGCTATTGATGCAACAGGCAATCCGCTACCCGAAGAAACACTGGAAAAATGCCGCAACTGCGATGCAGTATTGTTAGCAGCAATTGGCGGTTACAAGTGGGATAATTTGCCCCGCGAACAGCGCCCGGAAACTGGATTATTAGGACTGCGCGCCGGATTGGGATTGTTTGCAAATTTGCGTCCGGCGACTATTTTACCGCAATTGGTTGATGCTTCTAGTTTGAAACGGGAAGTTGTCGAAGGCGTGGATATTATGGTCATCCGCGAACTCACAGGCGGCATTTATTTCGGCAAACCGAAAGGTATTTTTGAGACGGAAACAGGCGAAAAACGCGGTGTTAATACGATGGCTTACACCGAGTCGGAAATTGATAGAATCGGGCGAGTCGCTTTTGAGACGGCCAGGAAGCGGGGCAAAAGGCTGTGTTCCGTTGATAAAGCGAATGTTTTGGATGTTTCGCAACTGTGGCGCGATCGTATTATTGCCCTTTCTTCAGAATACCCTGATGTCGAACTTTCTCACCTCTACGTTGACAACGCAGCCATGCAGTTAATTCGCTGGCCGAAACAGTTCGATACAATTGTCACGGGCAATTTATTCGGCGACATTCTTTCCGATGCGGCGGCGATGCTAACTGGTAGCATTGGGATGCTGCCTTCTGCTAGTTTGGGAGCAAGCGGGCCGGGGGTTTTTGAACCCGTGCACGGTTCCGCACCGGACATCGCCGGACAAGATAAAGCCAATCCCATCGCCCAAGTTTTAAGCGCGGCAATGATGCTACGTTACGCCTTAAATCAACCGGAAGCTGCTAATAAAATCGAGCAAGCCGTTGTCGAAGTTTTGGATCGAGGTTATCGCACTGGCGATATCATGTCAGAAGGCATGAAACTCGTCGGCTGTCGGGCAATGGGCGATGCTTTAATTGAAGTTTTGCAAGGTTGATCGATGGTCTGGTAGGGGCGGGTTTTACGAATAATATTCGACGCACGCATACAACCTCATAAACCCGCCCCCACACAACTAATAACCTATATCAACCTTGACTTTAATCGCAGGTAAAAAATGTACATTGAGGCTTACCGTTGGGTGGGGGCGGGTTTATAAGATTATTAATTTTTGGCGATTATGGTTGGTAAAACCCGCCCCTACTGGAATTGATGTGAATTATTCGTTGGTGGGGGCGGGTTTATGATGATTTTTTGTGAGTTTTATAGATCCGGGCGAACCCGCCCCTACAGGAATTGGGGTTTAATGTTCCGCTGTCAAAAGATTGAATTGCTCGGTATCAATGCGATTTGCTCGATACAAAACTTCAGCTATTTCCGAAAGCGCTAACACAGAATGTGCGCGATAACCATTAGCCTGCATCTTATCTTTGACTCCCTGTTCGTGGTCGATTAATACCACGATATCTTCCACATTCAACCCAGCCGATTTTAACTTAGCCGCGCCTTCCATCACGCTTTTGCCACTAATCAAAATATCATCGACTACGACAATCGTTTCTCCTGCCTGAAAATGCCCCTCAATCAATTTGCCCGCCCCGTAAGTTTTCACCTCCTTGCGCGGGAAAATCATCGGGCGTTCCATCCGCAATGCTAAACCCGTTGCTGTGGGTAAAGAACCGTAGGGAATTCCGGCAATGCGATCGAATTTTAAATCCTTGAGAATGTCTGCATAAGCGCTGACAATTTGATGGAAAATCTGCGGAATTGAGATAATTTTCCGCAAGTCGATGTAATATGGAAATATGGCTCCCGATGCTTGTACGTGGTCGCCAAAAACTACGCAGCCGATGTCATAAAGTTGCAAGATTAAATCACGGTGAGGTTCCGGTTGTAAAAAGCAAACATCGGGCAGCCACAGTTCGCAAGTGGGACTACCTTCGATCGCCCGCACCCTCTGTTTATTAATACTATCCCGCAATTTGTCAATTTCTTGGCGTGGCTCTTTTCCCGCTAATAAACTTGGGGGGACTGGCAGCAGCAAACCGTCACCATTTGTGCTTAAACCGGCCGCCAGCAGTTGTGCGAGGTCGTTTTCTTCTGTCAAGTCATTTTCTTCGGGGATGTCTCCTTCGACTAAAATTAGGCGTTCAGGAGCTTCTTTGCGGATGCGGGCTAACATATCCGGCATTACTCCTACTTCTAAACCGACTTTTTCGGGAGTTCCCCAAGTTTGAGAGAGTCGGACTAATTGCAAGTAAAAAGGGTTGTTTTGCGTCGGATATTCTTGCAAAGCAGCCCCTGACGGGTTGGCGGTGGCACAGAGGACAAAAACAGTTTTTCCAGCGTATAACAAAAATGGCGCTACTTGGTCGAATCCGGCATAGGGACTTAAAGTAATAGCGTCCACGCGCCAGTCTTGAAATACAATTTTGGCAAACACTGTGCTGGTATTTAAATCGCAGTGTTTGGCATCTAAAATTACTGGCAGGTGAGGGGGAATAATTGTTAAAATTTCTTGCAGCAATGCCCAACCGGGAATACCGAGAGATTGGTAAAAACCGAGGGTGATTTTGCAGGCACAGATTAAATCGGCTGTTTGGTCGATCGCACTTTTTAGCTTAGACAACAAATCAGTTACAAAAGTTTGAGTTTCTTCCCCAGTCATGGAAACCATCGGCGGCAAGGTTTCTGGGTCGGGATCGAGGGCTAAATACAGCAAACTTTGATTGCTTTCAACAGCCGCTAACAGTTTATCGAAAAAGTCGGTGCGATCGCTCATAGTGTGTTATGGAGGTAAGGGGAATTAAAAAAATTGCAGATCAAAGTGGGATTGGTGTTGTGCCGGAAGAAACCGATCCCCGTTGAAATTGAAAGTAAGAATCTTTTAAGATTGTAGAATGTAAAGAGCAGGAAATCTGTAACTTTGGGAGCAGTTTTATGAGGAATGATTTTCGGGTTGGCTACACCGGTGATTGCACCTAACCTGCAGCAAATCAATTAGTTGCGGTAAACTAACCAGTGTCCGGGCGGCGATTTGAGCGGCATTCGCCTGCGGTACGCGAGTTTAGCAAATGCCAATTTGCAAGGGGCAAATTTGAGAGAAGCAAATTTTAGGGAAGCTAATTTATCCGGGGCAAATTTGAGCGGGGCTTCTTGGCGGCAAGCTAATTTACAAGGCGCTAATTTTACCGAAAAACTGGGTCTAAAGCCCCGTCCTTCTAGGACGGCTTGTCCTCTTTAAGCTTATCAATCCAGTCCTCTACAAGTTGGGTCATTGTTTTTTCTTTCTGTTTGGCAATTCTCCGCAACTTCTCTAGCCGACTCACGGCAATGCGAATACTTAATCTTTCTCTGACCATTTGGCTACCCAATTGCTACCTATTATGTTATCATAGTTAGCATGAAAACATTGAAGTTCAAGCTATATCAAAGCAAGCGGAATAAACACCTCAAGCGAAGTATCAATGCTGCGGGGGTGATTTATAACCATTGCATTGCACTCCATAAACGGTACTACCGGATGTGGGGAAAGCATTTGAATTGTGCAAAACTTCAATCGCATATTGCCAAACACAGAAAGCGTAAAGCGTTCTGGCAAACGGTCGGCTCTCAAGCTGTGCAGGATATCTGCCAACGAATTGAGAAAGCCTACCAACTGTTTTTTAAGCATCACAAGAAAGGAGTTAGACCTCCCGGATTCAAGAAAGTTCGCAGATACAAATCGTTCACTCTCAAGCAAGCTGGCTACAAATTATTAGGCGGCAATCGAATTAAGATTGGGAATCGCGTTTATCAGTATTGGAATTCCAGAGAGATAGAAGGGACGGTCAAGACGTTAACCATTAAACGCACGACATTAGGAGAGCTATTTATGGTTGTGGTCGTTGACAGCGTTGAAGAACCTGAAACCAAAGTCGAGACGAGTAAAATCGCTGGCGCAAGATTTCGGCTTGAAAACGTTTCTCACCTGCTCAGATGGAACAAAAATCGAATCACCGCAATTCCTGAAACAGTCCCTTAACGCTATTAAGAAAGCAAATCGTCAGCATTCCCAAAAACGGAAAGGCTCAGCGAACCGAGAAAGAGCAAGACTCAATCTAGTTCGCAAACATGAAGCCGTAGTGAATCGTCGCTCTGATTGGTTCTGGAAATTGGCTCACGAACTAACTGATAAGTTCGATATGCTGTGCTTTGAGACGTTGAATCTAAAAGGAATGCAACGACTTTGGGGACGTAAAGTCTCAGACCTTGCATTCGGCGAATTTCTCCAAATTCTCGAATGGGTTGCCAAGAAGAAAGGAAAACAAGTAGTTTTCATTGATCGTTGGTATCCATCTAGTAAGACTTGTTCCCATTGTGGACACAAACTGAAAGAGTTGGATCTCTCAGTTCGTGAATGGCGCTGTCCGTCCTGTCAAAAGGTGAATGATAGAGACGAGAATGCAGCTAAAAATATTTGTGCGGTTGGGGCATCAACCGTTAAGTTAGGTGATGTTAGACAGGCTATGCCTGCAATTGCTGTTTGAGCTTAGAATCCCCTCGCCTTGATAGCTGGGGAGTATGTCAATCAAGCTAATTTAATCCAGAGCCCGTTTAACGGGTCGAATCTAAAAAATGCTACCGTTGCAGGTGTTATTTGGGTTGACGGTAGTATTAAATAGAAGCAGAAGCTAAAGCAATGCCCGCCTTATATTAGGGATAGTAATAAATGATCGGTACGATCGACTTTACGATTTGGGACGAGTTGCTGCAACGCTACGTTGACGATTTGGGCCGCGTCAATTATCGGGGCTGGAAAGCTGAGGGGGCGGATGTTTTGAGGGCGTGGCTGGAAAGTTTGGCGGATGTGGATTTGGCGGATGGTAGCGATGCGGATGCGCGGCTGGCGTTGTGGCTGAATTCCTACAATGCGATCGCAATTTCTCAAGTTCTGGAAGTATATCCGATCGCGTCCATCCGTCCCAAAGTTTTGGGAATTCCCAACTGGCTGAGTTTTTTGGATTTTTTCACTCGTTCAAATACGATTATTGGCGGCAAAAAGTACAGTCTCAATCAAATCGAACACGGAATATTGCGGCCGGAATTTGCGGAACCGCGCATCCATTTTGCATTAGTTTGCGCTTCTGTCGGGTGCCCGCTGCTGCGCCGGGGGGCTTATTTCCCGGAGTCGGTACGGACTCAACTAGAAGCGGATGCCAGCCGTTTTATTCACAATCCTGATAAGGTGCGATATGATGCCGAGAAAAAGACGCTTTATTTGAGCAAGATTTTTAAATGGTACGGCGAGGATTTTGTAAAGGCGGCGGGTTCGGTGGCTGAGTATGTGGGCGGTTATTTGGGGCCGGAGGCGGCTGTGGGTGATGGATGGGCGATCGTTTTTTTGCCCTATGACTGGAATTTGAATCGGGTTGATGGATAAAATTTGCGTTTAGGGGTAGGTGTTTTTTTGAGGGAGTAATTTTTTTCGGCTGTCGTTACCCCTTCAAATTGCCAGATTCAACAGGGCGATCGGATGACTCCGAGGCAACGGGGCGATCGGACGGCGCACTCGCACTCGCAGCGCTGGCACGGCTACAATCGCACCGATGGCACAGTCGCAGGTCTGCACGGTCGGAGCGCTGGCAAGGTGGCACGGTCGGAGCGGTCGGAGCGGTCTAGCGAGAAAGCGTCAAGGGTGCGGGTGAAAACCAGTCTGATTTTTAAAAAGTAAAACACCTGTTACCAGTACGGTGTAGCAGGTGTTTCAAGTCTTAAGACGGAAAATTATCCATTCCCCAACGTACAGGATGAATTGCCTGCTGTGCCGTTACTCCCGGAGCAACTGTCACAATCCAACTCATTCTAGTCAAGAAGTTCTTCGAGAGTGCCATTGACTGCGAGAAAAGGTAAAGTTGTAATTATTTTCTTTTTTGACTACCTTAAATCAATACTACTGTCGGCTTTGTCAGCCTACTATAGTGGTTCACGACTACTTCCCATATTGGAGGATAAAGGATGACAGGCCTAGACTCTCTCTTGGTTTCTGTATCTACTGCTTACGACGCTGGTTTATTAAACCGACATGATGTGGAAAGAGTTCAGAATATCATAAAATCCATTGAAAAAAGAGGATTGGATGAACTAATAACAGTTTCCTATGCTTTCATCTGTTATTACAACGATGTAGTTGCTGGACTCAATACAAAACAGTTTGTTCCGTCATACGGACTCAGAGAAGTTGTCTCTCTGTATCCCAATACACTTCTCCCGAAATTTCTTTACGGGCAGTTGTCCAATGTATTCGATAGCACTGGTAAATTGCTAGAAAACTACTCTAAGTCAAGCTTAGATTTGATATTAGGTTTACTAGCACTTGTTAAAAGGATAGATGACCCTAGAGCATTGAGCCAAGAGGAAATCAAGTTACTATTTTCCGAAGGCTTGCAGACACCGCGCGATCGCGCCCTATTCGGCATTTGTCTCTACACGCCGACACGAATTAAGGAAGCTTGTACCTTGCGGGTGAGAGACTATTACGCTCTTGATGGTTCCGTTCTGCCAGAGGTTCTTATCCCCACCAACAAAAAATTTGTAACCCGCACCATCCCAGTAATTGAAGAGCTAAGGCTGATACTGGCTGCCTATCAACCAACCGATGATATTTACCTGTTTCCTGCTCTTGAAGGCTCTAAAAGCATCAACCTGGAATCGGCCTCAGAAATTTTTTCTAATGCCTTACAACAGGCAAATATCATCGGTGCTAGCATCCACAGCTTGAGGCGGACAAGCCTAATACCTAATATTGATGAGTAATGTGGGTATCCCCTTTCGGGTAATCCAAGAAATCAGCAGCCACCGCAACCTTAAACAATTGCAGCGGTATTTAGAGGTAGGGTCTGACTCGCTTTATTTATAGGTATTTGAGGCTCTAAATCAGAAAATATAGGTTTCCTGATGTGGTTTCAATAGTTACAGGCTCTAGGCGGGGAAATACCCCAAATTCTCTCATAGAGCCTTGAACGGATTCAAGTTGCAATCAATCTAAACCCCTATCAGCGATTGAAACATAGCCTTAATCAGGTTGAGAGTGGAGATTTTTACTAATCGGTAGGTGGTTACAAGAATGCTAACCAATTAGCTATTGAGCCGCCATTAAACCTCTCCACTCAAAATCTGTTGAACCGTCAAACTTAGCTGTGGAAACATCGGAGATACGATCGCCTCTTCATCCCGAAATACCCCAACCTCAACATATTGCCCCTCCTCAAGCCGCAAAACAGTCACCACTTCTTCTATTGGATCGATAACCCAATACTCTGCGATGCCCCGCGCTGCGTACTGAGCTCGTTTGCGTTGGCGAAGCCCTCGAAGAGGATCGTAATCCCGATCCCTGCCCACTCTACCCGGACTCACTACCTCCACAACAAACCGAGGAGGCAGCATATCGAAAGTGATAGTTAGCCTGATTGCTGTCAGCGGAATGTGTTCAGGTTCCAGAATTATCAAATCGGGGTAGCGGTTGGCCGCATCTCCCGATCGCAAAACGGCAACTTGAACCTCGCAATTATGCGTTTTAATCAGCCTGAGTGGCACTAGCCCGCTGCTAGCAAAATAGAAAAATAGATAGTTAGCAATGAAATTATTAGGTTCAGATTCTGGGGGCAAAGCTATTAACTCCCCATCAATTAACTCATAGCGTTGACCCGTATCATTTGAGTAATTAAGGTACTCGTCAAAAGTTAATTTTTTAGATTGAGCTTGTACCATAATATTACATTCCTTGATTTATTCGTTCCTTTCTGCTGGGAGTTTGTGTAGAAACGGTTTCAACAGCCGAAGGATATCAATCAAAACTGCTGTGCTAGTTCAGCAGGTGTCCCAGCCTCCATCGACGATCGCCCCACAAGTGACATATTAAAAACTATCACAGTTCAAATCCTCTGGAATATAAACAATGATTTCAGATAAATTTCGGCGCGAGTTGCGGGAAGAAGCCAAACTCTGGGAAGCAGAAGGACTCATCGACACTTCATTCTACCAACAACTTTCGGAACGCTACCAATTCAACACACTCGAAACCGCCTCCCGCAACCGTTTCCTCAGCATTCTGATGAGTCTCGGCGGCATTCTCCTCGGTATAGGAGTCATCACCTTTGTAGCCGCAAACTGGCAAGTTTGGTCGCGAGAAGTGAGAGTCGCACTCCTGCTAAGTCTTTTCGTAGCAGTCAATGCAGCAGGTTTCTATCTGTGGCGAATTCCCCCATCCCGAAGCAAAAACTCCCATCCCAATATGCCCGCAACAAAAGGGCGAAATAAACTCTTAGGTGAAGGATTGTTGCTGTTAGGAGCTCTGATTTTAGGAGCAAATATGGCATTGATGGCGCAAATGTTCCATATTGGCGGTTCTTCCTATGGACTTTTCGTTGCTTGGGGAATCGGCGTGCTCGGAATGGCTTACAGTTTGCGGTTGACTTCCTTGGGCGTTTTGTCCGCACTTTTAATCGGTTTGGGCTATTGGCTTGCCGTGTTAGATTGGTCTTCCAAAGTCGAGTTTTCTTGGCTGGAAGTTTTGGTGCGGCAAATGCCGATCGCAGCCAGTATAATGTTTGTGCCGCTGGCTTATTGGTGTCGATCGCGTGCTATTTTTGCCATAGGTGCGATCGCGATAATTTTCTCCCTACAAGTTTCTATAGTCCAAGGGTTAAATCAAACCTGGGGTACAGCAATTTTTTGTGCCCTACCACCCGCTTTGCTGTGGGGATACGACGATGCAATCTGGCCGAAGGTACGCAGCAAGCTGTTTCAACCTACCGCCCGCAGTTTAGCACTGCTGTTTCTCGCCAGTTTGTTTTATTTTCTTTCTTTCCACTGGTTGTGGCAAGATTCGCCGAATCCTGCCTCAACTCAGCCAGATTGGGTTTTGCTGGCAAATGTGGCTGTTTTGGGCGGTTTCACGGTGTTTGAGTGGCTGCGCTTGGGACGTTTGGAACTGCGGCGACCAAGACAAAAAGCAGTGGATTTGACTACAAGTGCGATCGGCATTTTAATCATCGCCAGCGCCTTAATACCGCTTATTCACCTCAATTTTACTCCCATTCCTCAATTAGCGACTTTTCTGTTTAATGTTTTATCATTTCTGCTTGCTGTCGGCTTAATCCGAGAAGGTTTAGCATTAGGAAAGCGCCAGACTTTTTGGGGAGGCATGGTATTAATCACCCTACAAATTATCAGCCGAGTCTTTGAATATAACACAGGATTGTTGCTCAAATCTTTTGTATTTGTTTTGTGCGGAATTGGTGTAATTGCTGCGGGTTTGTGGTTCGAGCGTCACTTCGCAAAAATCCCCGATGAATAGAAATTATTCATCTCTCTCTTCTCTCACTCAGCGCCCTCTGCGTTCTCTGTGGTTTAATCATTCCGAAACAACCGTAAACAATATAACCCATACATAACATGAACACAAACAACATTGACTTATTAGTTGAAAATCCAGATACAACAAATCTGTTTCAGCTTCCCCCGGAAGCAAAACGCCTTCCTGCGTGGCGAATGTGGGTTCCTTTGCTGCTGCAAATCGGACTAATTGCCGCCGTACCCGCCACCGCAGTTTACACTTTTATTACTGGCAAAACAGTTGTCCTACAAACAGCACCAGTAGACCCTTACGACTTTTTGCGCGGATATTACCAAGTTTTGAGATATGATATTTCCGATCTCACAAATCTCCAAAAACTCCCCGACTGGAAAGATTTACCTACCGAAAAAAAACCTTGTCCGCCCGGAATTGTTTGTCCCAAAAATACGCACAATCTCAAACCACAAACCAGTTTTTATGTAATCTTAGAAGCGCCAAAAGCCGCGACTAATCCCGGCCGCCCCCAAGCTTGGAAACCAGTCCGCGTCAGTCTGGAAAATCCCGTTAATTTGCCCGCCAACCAAATCGCAATTAAGGGCAAATATAACGGTTGGCAGATGGAATACGGCTTAGAAACTTATTATATGCCAGAGGATGAAAGGGAAAAAGTCAATCAGGAGATTAGCGAAGCTCAAAGGAAGCAGCGACAATCATTTTTGGTAGAAGTAAAGGTTGACAAAACAGGCCATGCTGTGCCTGTGAGTTTGTGGGTGCGCGATCGCAATTATCGATTTTAGCCAATTTAGCCAAAAGGTCGTGAAGCGTAGCTATCCCGTAGGGAATCGGTCTTTTGCCCTTGTTTTGAGTATTTTGGCTTAGTGATGGGGCGGAGGTTGGACGATTCCCTACCGCAACGGGCTCGCAGGCGCAATGGGGTAGCTTCGCTCGCGCGGACATTTCAATTGCCGACAACCCAGAAGAATCTATTAAGATATATAAGACTTGCAAAAATCTTGCCAGTTCAAGGGCGCAAGTCATGACTCTACTGGAGCTTCTCATGTTAGCCGAGCTAATCTCTGCCAGACGAATACTCAAGACCAAACTCCTCGACTTCTTAGGACTTCCCGAAAATTGCCAAGACCAAACAGATCATCTCGTCAACCGAATTGTATCCCTCCTGGAAGCAAATCCCGCCGAACAAGAAAGATTTTGGGAGACATTCAAAAGTGAATTAGCGGTCGATCCGGTAGAATTAGAAAAAATACTCAAGTGTTCGCCAGCAGAACGCCAGCAGTGGATTGAACAAGACAAACTTCCTATTTTAGAATACCGCTCTTTCCGCAAATCAGGAATCCATTTAGAATATCCCGTTCACGACAGAAGATTCATCTTAAGTCTAACGCCAACAGATATTAATAATTGGCGCAAAGAACCGAAAGGGCTGATTAAAAATAATCACCAAATACCCACCCCAATCAATACAGAAAAGCCTGAAGAAAACGAACAATCACGAGTAGCTTTTAGTTCCGAGTGGGAAAAAATCATTGCCGACTGGAAAGAACAAGGTTCGGAAGAAATTTCAGCAACCTTCCAGCTAGCTTACTGGACAGTTTGGGCGTCGCGCTGGGCCAAAGAAAATCAGCTCAACAGCTTTAAAGCAATTAATAAATATAAGGAAGTCTACGAAACTCACCAGCAGGAATGGTACCAGCGAAAAAATCAAGCAGTCAAGTTACTGATTGAAATGCCCTACGCCATGCTTTACTTCTACCGTCCGGCGGATTCTGACAAATTATATCTCGAACTGTGCGACGACCACCAGGAAATGATGAAAGATGGCTACTATTGGGATAAGTGGGACTTTTTCTATCAGAACCGCAAATTGGTAAATAAGTGTCGCGAATGCGTGTACTCCGACATCAAAGATTATTACTCGCTTTACTATCTCGAAATCAAAAGCGACAAGTTTCCCGATTTTAGTTTTTCTTTCCACACGCCGTACCCAATCGGCAGAAAATTTTTGCCACATCCAGAAACGCTACCTTATGTAGACCACGTAGAACAGGACGGCATTTTTCGCTTTGGCCGCCCGCTGCTGGAACAAGAGAAAGCTATTCACACAGAAAAGGATGTATTGCTCAAGTTTGAGGCGGCTTTGGCAGAAGCGAAAAAGTTTGTTTAGTCATTAGTCATTAGTCATTAGTCATTAGTCATTAGTTGACAAGTATAGTAAGATGCGCGCGCCGACCTCAGAAACCGGGTTTCTCCCGATATTTATCGTCACTCAACCCAAAATTCGTAGAAACCCGGTTTCTTCCCCGCGCGCTAATGACAACTGTCAACTGTCAACTGACAACTGTCAACTGACTTTTGAACTTGGATTACTTGAATGCTGCCGTCAGCATAAAGTTTTGGTTGTGGAGTTCCTTCGGAATTGTACGATCGCCATCCCACCTCTGCCAACAAACTCCCCAAGTCAGTTTCAGTCTCAAACAACCACAAAAATACAGCCAACCCTGACCTAAATACCGGATTTGTATGCAGAGGAAAATCTACCCAAATGAATAGACCACCGGACTTGACCGCGCGGTATACTTCCTGAAAGATTGTCGCAATTGCGCCAGTTGCATTTCGTGCATCGCAACGCTGCTGTGTACTCCTGTCAAACTGACAGTCGGCAAAAGCTTCTAAATAATAATTGGCTGATGGTACATTTTTCCTTGGCCGTTGTGACCCAAACGAGCATTGCCGCCTACGCTCAAAGCAGCCAGAGGTGCGATCGCAATCCTAGAGACACTGATACCGATAACTTAAATCTCTAAAAATTGTTGCTATAGTCAAAATTATGTATACCTTGCTATCGACTTAAGATATTATTAAGTTATATCATAAAGATAAGTAACAGAACTGAGACGATGGGAGAGCTGTAACCGCTATGGGTCGTGTGGGAGTATTGCTATTAAACTTGGGCGGGCCAGATCAAATCGAGGATGTCCGTCCTTTCCTGTTCAACTTGTTTGCTGACCCGGAAATCATTCGCATTCCGTTTCCGTGGATGCAAAAACCGCTCGCCTGGTTGATTTCGACCCTGCGCTTTCAAAAATCCCAGGAAAACTACCGCCAAATCGGTGGCGGCTCTCCTTTGCGGCGAATTACCGAGGAACAAGCCGCTTCCCTGCAAGAACTCTTGCAAGAAAAGGGACAAGATGCTCGAGTATACGTGGGGATGCGCTACTGGCATCCTTTTACCGAAGAGGCACTCGCCAAAATTAAGCGCGATCGCATCGAACATTTGACAATCTTGCCGCTGTATCCTCAATTTTCCATCAGCACCAGCGGTTCTAGCTTCCGGCAGCTAGAAGAAATGTGGGGCAAAGATCCGGCCCTCAAGGATATAGAATATACCGCTATTCCTTCTTGGTATCAGCGGCCTGGTTACATTCAGGCAATGTCGGAATTGATAGCCCAACAACTAGACCACAATCCGAATCCCGATCGAGTTCACATCTTTTTCAGCGCCCACGGCGTCCCCCTCAGCTACGTAGAAGAGGCTGGAGACCCCTATCAGCGCGAGATTGAAGATTGCACTCGTCTGATTATGGAACATTTGGATCGATCGAACGAACACACTCTAGCTTATCAAAGTCGGGTTGGCCCGGTGGAATGGCTCAAGCCTTACACCGAAGACGCCATTACCGAATTGGCAGAAAATGGAGTCCAAGATTTGTTGGTAGTTCCGATTAGTTTCGTTTCCGAACACATCGAGACTCTTCAAGAAATTGACATGGAGTATCGAGAATTAGCAGAAGAATCGGGGATTAAAAATTTCTACCGAGTGCCCGCACTGAATACTCATCCGGTGTTTATTGAAGCCTTGGCTGATTTAGTCATCGAGTCGATCGAATCTCCCAGCGTTAAATTCTCCGATGTTATACGCCCTTCCAAAAAAGTGAAAATGTACCCTCAAGAGCAGTGGGAGTGGGGCTTGACCACGGGGGCGGAAGTCTGGAACGGTCGTGTGGCGATGATTGGTTTTGTGGCACTATTGCTAGAGTTAATTACGGGTCAGGGCCCGCTACACTCGATCGGATTGCTTTAAATTGACAGTTGACAGTTGACAGTTGACTGTTGACTGTTCACTGTTGTTAAAAAGGACTAATGATATAAAATCCGTTGGTATCGGAATTATTCATCTCTCTCTTCTCTTCCTCTGCGCCCTCTGCGCCCTCTGCGGTTAAATCATTCCGAAACAACCGTAAACGATATGACTAATCACCAATAACTAATCACCAATAACTAATCACTAATTAATCAGGATCGCGCTTGCGGCGGCGGGGATTTCCCCTGTCGCCCGGTATTCCCTGACTTTTATACCATCGATACCACTCTTTTGAACTGCGAATTGCCAGCCACAGCAGCATCATCGCCACTAACCCTCCCTGCCGCGGTGCGTCAAAGGCAAACAAAACCAAGGAAATGCACAGAACATCTTGGAGGAAAATCACCCAAATCGGCAAACCCCGCAGCCGATAAAACCATCCTGCTTGTACCAGTTGCAGCACTAAAGCCAACAAACCTCCGACAATACCAATTATCCACAGCATCCAAGGGTGAGCAATAATTTCCTCGATCGAACTTACTTGAGCGATCGCAATTCCCATAATTGCTCCTACAATAGGGCTGAAAATAATTTGCACAATTTGCAGTACCCGCTGTCCTACAAAGGTTTTAGAAGCAAATAACTCTAACAGCGACCAACTCACTAAAATTGCTATCACCACCTGGGGGTGAAGCCCAGACAATAGAGGTATTTCCGACCAAAGTTTGTCAATCCGCAACAAACCAATTAACAGCAGGGGCATGGCAATTCTCATACCCCCTGCCGCAGACGCAGAGAGTGCGGCTAGGAGTCCAAGCATAATAATAATAATTCAGTTTCTAACGTCAGCTAAAGCCTCGATATATTTCAGAATTTAATTCCCCTGATGGCTGACTGTGATTTGAGCGATCGAACTCAAATTGAGGCTTGAGCTTAAATATCACCCTCTATTGTAAGTGTATCTGCTTAATCCTGCTTGGCACTGCGATATTGTCGATCGACACAAGGCAGTTTGTAAACAGTTAACCATTGACAGTTGACAGAATTCAACCTGGATTGTGATTAAATTAAAATGTATAGGAAAACCAGTAGATCAGCAGAGACACTTAAAATTAAGATGTCAGCTATTCTTGCTTCTTCCCTCTGACTTCAAAATCTGACGGACACTAAATAATTAATCCGTGTATCCGTGTATCCGTGTCAAAATCCGTGTCGTGCTTTCCTTCTTCCTTCCAATTATGTCTGAATCATTATTTGCCGATGCCAGCCGCCGATTAGAACGAGCCTTAAAATATGTGTCCCTTTCCGAGGATACGATCGAAAGGCTGAAACACCCCAAATCCAGTTTAGTGGTATCGATTCCCGTGCGGATGGACGACGGTTCCCTGCGAATTTTCCAAGGTTATCGAGTGCGCTACGACAATACCAGAGGCCCGTCTAAAGGAGGAGTGCGCTATCATCCGGGAGTAACCCTTGATGAAGTGCAATCCTTAGCATTTTGGATGACGTTTAAATGTGCAGTTTTGAACTTGCCATTTGGAGGAGCCAAGGGCGGAATTACTCTCAATCCCAAGGAATTGTCCAAACTGGAATTGGAACGTTTGAGCCGGGGCTATGTCGATGCGATCGCAGATTTCATCGGCCCCGATGTCGATATTCCCGCGCCGGATGTCTACACCAATCCCATGATTATGGGTTGGATGATGGATCAATACAATATTATTAAGCGGCAGCTTTCTCCAGCGGTTGTGACTGGTAAACCAGTGACAATCGGCGGCAGTTTGGGCAGAGATACAGCCACAGCAATGGGTGCTTTTTTTGTAGTACAAACTATTTTACCCAAATTTGAGCTAAATCCTCAAGATACAACAGTAGCAGTACAAGGTTTTGGTAATGCCGGCGCAGAAATAGCAGAACTGCTCTGGAAAGCCGGTTACAAAGTTGTTGCTGTCAGCGATTCCCAAGGGGGAATTTATGCTAAACAAGGTCTGGACATCCCCAGTATTCGAGGTTTTAAAGATTCTAACAAAGGTATCAAAGCTCTTTACTGCGAAGGTTCGGTTTGCAATATTATCGAACACGAAATCTTGACAAATGAACAGCTTTTAGCATTAGATGTAGACGTGCTGGTTCCAGCAGCTTTGGAGAATCAAATAACAGAAGCCAATGTTAATGATATTAAGGCTAAGTTTATTTTTGAAGTAGCTAACGGGCCGATTGATTCTGCTGCTGATTTAATTTTAGAATCGAGGGGAATTCAGGTAATTCCTGATATTTTAGTCAATGCCGGAGGCGTAACGGTTAGTTATTTTGAGTGGGTGCAAAACCGCAGCGGACTTTATTGGACACTAGAGGAAGTCAACCAGCGGTTGAAGCATAAAATGGTCGAAGAGACTGAGGCAATTTGGAAAAAATCTCAGGAATTGTCAGTTTCCATGAGAACTGCTGCTTACGTGTACGGGTTAAATCGACTCGGAGAAGCGATGAATGCGAAGGGAACGCGGGATTATTATGTGAAGGGTTGAGAAATAAAATCCCCGACTTCTTCTGGTTATTTTCGTGAAATATCGAAGTAATTTCAGAAGTCGGGGATTTGGCTATTGGCTATTACATAGCCTTAGTCTCTGGCATCAAACACTTATCGGAATCGCAGCCCGCCGGCCCTGAATCCATCATTTCACCCAAGTCATAGCGACTCAGTGCCGCATGAAAAACATCTATTTGGCGGCGCGCTAAACTCTCTTCCACCATCTTGGTGTAAGTTTCCTTGCTTATCGGTTCAAAGGGCAAACGCGGGAAAGTTTCAAGAGCATCAAACCGAGCTAAAAGCGCTGCGGAAATGTAGCCTTCATCATCGCGAATCGCTTCATAAATCCGAGTCCCCAAACTTTCCACTTCATTTTCGCGCAGTTCAATCGTGGCAGAAGTGTTATGTCTGACATAGAACTTTTGCACTTGCATATAAAAGTCCATTTGTGCCGCCGCTGAGAATTTGTTAATGTCAATTTCATCAGCACCGGGCAAGTCAGCCCAACTTACCGCAACAGGTATTTCTACCAGCCATTCTGTACAGCGTTCATCGAAGGGATTGTTCAGCAAATTGCCGTTTTCATCTTTGTCAGATTGAGACGGAATCACGTTGTATCCGTAGTCGATGCAGGCGAGGGCTACGGGGTCGTTTTTGCCGAAAGTGATTCGGCGAATGAAACGCTGGGCTTTCGGCGGATGCCAGCCGGGAGAAGCACCTGTCAGCAGAGATTTAGTACCCGATGGTTGAACCGTTGTGCAGCGATTTGGGCGTTTTAAGGAATGGCGATCGCAATAATCCCATACTACCCGATTCACAATCTCGCGCCAACCACTCAAATACTCTTCTTCCCGCTGTTTAAAAGCGATTCCTTGCGGAGTTTGCGGGCGACCTTCCACCCACCAGCGCAGCCACTCAACGCCAAAAGCGTGAACGAAGAAATCGAACAATCCCGTGAAAGAGACGCCGACAATCGGGTCGAGTTCGCGGCTGTATTGATAGCGGGGTTCAAGAAATTTGTGATTGAGAAGTACCGCCACAGATAGAGCCGCAGCCTTGAAAGCTTCCTCCTGTTCTTTGAAGTTGTAAGGGTCAATTTGATTGAGGTGAACCTCCGCCAAATTACAGTGAAAGTTAGAACCGATAATTTCCATTTTTGTTATCCTAAAGGCTTTTTATCCTCTAGTTCTACTGCTTTATTTTTCGCAGTAGCTCCGCGTACCTTTTGCGCGTATTCCCTCAAATAATAGAGGAGTTCCTTTCTGCTACATGGTTTACCTGTAACAATCTGACATATTGTTCGGATATCCAGAATGTTATTTTCTTTTTGTATTGAGTCCTGTAAAGCTTGAAAAAGCTCTTTTAGGTTATTCAACTTTACAGATAAGAGTGTCTCATAATTATCCAAGGCAAAAGCATGAGCTAATGTTTGAATATCAGAATTAGTTGTTGAAGTTTTTCCATGCTGTGCCTGAACAGAGCAATTTTTGGAGCAAAAACGACGCTTCGATACTTTGTGTTGTATAACTTCAAAACTGTTCTGACAAAATTCGCAAGTAAGAATAAATCTAGGTACTAATGCACCTGTTTTCTTGCCCTTGCGTGACTCATGGTATGCTTTTCGCTTGGCACTATTGACAAACTTTTCCTTGAAACTAGGATCTGCAAATCTTGCCTTCGCCTTAGCTTTGATTTTGGCTTTGGTGGTTTCAGATTGAGTAACGCCATACATAGGGTTTCTCTTTCCGAAATTATCCATGCCTCTTACCTTAGCATGAGATTTCCATTCCTGTTTCAAATGCTCAAATACAAAAGGAGTATCCTTAATGAGTTGTCTTAGATCTTTTTCTTGAAAAATAGTAACTTTTACATTGTACTCAGACTCAAATCGCTGAATTTTTGGCAAGTCGCTTTGATAATTAAAAACGCCTTTAATTTCGACATACTCACCATTTTCTAGAAGGAAGTCTGGTTTGTACCGAACTTCATTCGAGAGTAGATAGGTTTTATCTTCGTATGTCCAGCCAATTTCCATGTAGTCCAGGTATTTCGCGTAAATGTACTCAAGACTTGACCTTAAACAATGCTCACCGTAGAAACCTGAGTAGCCATAAAAGGTGCTTGTCATACGCGCCCCCACACTCTTGGAGAGATTATATTCTAGATTGCTTTTTTCATTGTAATCTAGCTTCACTCTCTACGCTGTACGGTGTCAAAAGCTTTTTAGTTCTTCTGATTACCACGGGATTAGCATTTCAGCTTTCCCCGTATTTGCGAGGTTTTTAACGTGAGGCAAAATTACTTACCACACGGGTTTAAGCCCAAACGAACTGACCGGTGTTCTAATTCTTCCGCAGTCATGTCAGGATAGCGTTCCTGGAACCACTGTTTAGCTTTTCCTTCGTCGTAAGCTTTCAAAAACTCAAGTTTAAGACTCGGTGTTGAAAGTAAATCAACGTTAGCTCTAGCTACAGCTTCACCAGCCCATTGAATTGCACCTTCACCAGAATAATACTGTTGGCGAACGGCATCAATACACTCTTCCCGCGTCGGTTTATGATGAAAAACGCGAGAGTGATTTGCCATTCTCAAAGCATCTCGATCGGGGTCGATTTTCCAGTTGCCATTTTCATCTTGCTGCCACAAATTATTTTTAGCATTTGCGCCCAGTTCATCACTCGAATCAAATTGACGAATCCCCGCGCTGCGCCTAATGTTGCCGGCGACGATCGTGACCGCCGCTTCATCAATCAACACGCAGCATTCAACTGAATTTAACTGCCGCCCTAAAGCTTTATTCAAAATTGCCGCGCAGCGCTGATAAAGGTCGGGCAATTTCACCGGATTTGCTACTCCGCCAAAACCTTTTAAAGGTTCTCCCACCGGGCGAACATCGCTCAAATCGATGAAAACTTGAACTTCTCCTGCAAATCTTTCATCTGTGGATAATTCCAGCAAACTTTGATAGGAGCTTACCCAACCTTGGCGAGAATCTCCGACATAAATAGTTGCGGTTTTTTCTGCTATTTTTACTTCTGTTTCTTGACGGCGCGACTGGGCGGGTGTAGAGCCGATTTCGCCTTGCATGGTTAGGGTTAAACGGTTGCGAATCGGCGGCAGTTGGTTGATATATTGTGGTTCCAAGACTGCGCCGGTGCCGCAGCCCATCATTGCCAAATCCATTAACAAACCAAAGGAACGCCAGTCGAGAATATTTGTTGAGGAGCAATTATATGCGCCGGAAAAATTCTCTGGTTGCTCGATCCATTTGCTGCCACCTACCCACAGCCAGCGGCCTGAAGCGAGGGTTTTGAGCTGGTTTTGCATTCGGTGCAGCAGTTGTGTTTCTTCGGGGGTGAGGTTTCCCAGCTTTTGCAGCCCCTTGACTGTTCGATCGCACACTTCGGCCCAAGTCTCCCTTCCCGTCTCGGTACGGCGGCTGTAAGTCCTAAAAAATACGGGATTGGCGGCGGGTGCTGTTTCGGGGAAATCGGACAGGTTGCGTTTCTCGTTGGCACTCGATCGCTCTAATTCTCTAACCATAGGTTGTGTACTGACGTGTCGGAATAAATCAACAGACTACGAATATACAACAGGATTCAGATTTAGGGTAAAAGGTTAATATATTTGACAATTTGCACTAGATATGGGGCACAGAACTGTACAAACTCGATCGGGCGATCGGCTCAAAACTTGACAAAAAAACCCGATTTCTTCCAGAAACCGGGTGAAGCGCAAATCTTGTCAATTGTCAATTATTTGTCAATAAAAACTCAATATTCGGTAACAGCGGGTCTTGAACAACCCCCACGCCGTTAAAGCCCCAACGTTCGAGTAGCTTTTTTACCTGAGAACCGGAAATCGATTCTACTCCGAATCGATCGGCAACATCAGCAGCGTGGGCATTGAGATAGCTCAAAGCGTCATAGTCTTCGCGAAACATCAGCAGGTAACTCACTGCCGCATCTGGATTGGGATTCGCGGACAGATATTTGCCGTCACTGCGGGAACGTAGCAAGTAAAAAACTTGAGATAACATTTTATGTTGTGTCCGATCGATTAGTGTTGCTATGGGCGGGGGCGGGTTGATGAATTTGTTGGTTTTGAGGGAGAGAATACTGGTGAACCCGCCCCTACAAGATATGGCATTATATTATAATGGATCGACCCGACTTGATATTATTATCAAATTAACGATGAATTTATTTGATAGCGGATTGCGTGCGTGTGAGGTACATTCTCGATACCTTCCAACTTTCCTGAAGAAAAAAGGCTGTTCCATTCTCCCGAAACCCGCCAGGGAATGAATTCCCTGGCTAATAGCAAAAGTCGGTTAAAAACCGACTCAAATTCTAATTTTTAGTTGCTAATTTTTAGTCCTCTTTAGAGGACTTTCGCTATGAGACAGGGGTTTCAACCCCTGTCGGACTGTTGGACTGCGGGACTGTCGGACTGCACCATTTAAATCAAAGTTAGTGCTAAGCCTTTAATCCCTTGCCCGTCACCAATTTGACCGACAATCGAAGCTTGACCAGTCGTCAAATTGATATTGTATAGACTGGAAACTCCGCCAACATCGATCGCAGCCAAAGCCGTCTCGTTACCGTCAACACTCCTGATATCAAAGCCGAGAACAGTACCAGCATCAATTCCCAAAGATCCGATCGTATTCAACACCCCATTATTCGGCGGATCTTGCCGCACCAAAATGTCTAAATTGGTGTCAATTGCAAACAGTGTCGTCGAAGCTGCCCCTGCAAAGTTATTCACATACGCAGCCGCCGCCGCCGCGCCGGGATTGCCAAAATTGCGATCGCCCGCAGCATAAGCCAAATTCCCGTCGAGTTGAACTCCCCCCGTCAGCGTGTCAACATCGACAATTGCCCCCGTATCCGGGTTGAGGCGGGCGTTTTGACCGGCTTGATTGACAAAGCGAATTCGATCGACTGTCGGATTGAAATCAAAACCCGCAGCCCCCGGAGTTAGGGGAACAGCAAACTGCCCGCTACCGACGGCACTGGCTTGCCCAGTAACTGGATTAATCGCGTACAAGCGATTGCTAGAACCCACACCGTATAGCACACCGTTAGCGGGGCGAAAATCAATTCCCAGCAAACTTTCTCCGGGCTGCAACCCTGTAACTGACACGTCACTGAGAATCGCCCGCGGTGCCGCTTCGTTAAAACCGACAATTGTTTCAGCGCCATTTCTGACAGTTAAGGCGTAAGCTGTAGGCAAAGGCAAAGCCAAACCGTTAATCTGTCTTCCGTCGGCAATTTGACCGACAAAGGAAGCTTGACCGCTGCTTAAATTGATATTGTACAAGCCGGAAATGCCACCGACTTCCAGCGCCGCCACAGCCACCTCGCGGCCGCCAATACTCCTGATATCAAAGCCGAGAACGCTATTCGCATCAACTCCCAAAGATCCGATCGTATTCAACCCTCCATTATTCGGCGGATCTTGTCGCACCAAAACATCCAAATCGCTGTCAATTACAAACAGGGTTGTCGAAGTTCCCCCGGCAAAGTTATTCACATACGCAGCCCCTGCTGCCGCCGGATTTGACCCAAAATTGCGATCGCCCGCAACATAAGCCAAATTCCCGTCGAGTTGAATTCCCCCCGCCACCGTGTCAAAATCCACAAGTGCCCCGTTATCCGGGTTGAGGCGGGCGTTTTGATCGCCTTCATTGACAAAGCGAATTCGATCGACTGTCGGATTGAAATCAAAACCTGCAGCCCCCGGATTTAGGGGAACAGCAAACTGCCCGTTACCGACTGGACTTGCTTCCCCAGTCATCGGATTGATAGTATACAAGCGATTGCTAGAACCCACACCGTAAAGCACACCATTAGCCGGCCGATAATCAATTCCCAGCAAACTTTCTCCCGCTGGCAATCCAGTTACGGGCAAATCTGTGAGGACACTTCCGGGATTGGAAAGACTAAAACCGACAATCCGATTAGCAGGAGTTAAAGCATAAGCCGTTGTCCGCGCTGGAGGCGGGGGATTGGGAACAACGCTGCTAATATTATTAGTGAAACTTGCCTGGTTAATCGCACTTTGTCTCACTCCTTGGAGAGTAGCGAGAAATTCTCCTGTTACCCGGTCTTGAATAACAGTATTGTTTCCAGCTTCCAAAATATTTAAGTCGCTAAAACTGAGACCTTCCCCCAAACCGATTAAATCTGTACCGGGTGTAAAATCGGCGATCAGGTCAGCAGTTGCCAAACTAACACCGCCACTGGTACGGAAAGGGTCAGCCTCAGCGTAGCGCCTCAAAACAAATAGGTCTGCCCCGTCTCCGCCTATCAGGATATCAGTATCTCGATCGCCCGACAAAACATCATTGCCGGAGTTGCCCGATATGGAATCGCTGCCTTTTCCGCCCACTAAAAAATCGTTACCTTCGCCGCCGTTAATAATGTCGTTATCTAAATCTCCAAAAAGCGAATCTTGACCAGAATTGCCATCAATTAAATCGCTTTGCTTACCTCCAAAAATACTGTCATTACCAGAGTTTCCGGCAATGGTGTCAGTGCCCATCAAACCAAAAATCAGGTCATCTTCTGGAGTTCCTGCTAGCAAGTCTGCTTGGGCGGTGCCTCTAATTTCTGCCATGCTCTAATCACCCTCTAAATTTGATACTTCTGTTGCCTAACGGCGGTGGTATTCTCAGTCAAAATATCACAAATTCGCACTTTTAGGATAGTTTTTATGATTTTCGGCTGTAGGGGGGGGCTTGCCATACAAGTATTACAGGCAGCTAAAATGATATATAAACCCGCCCCCGGATTCAAATAAACCCAGTCCTAAAGACAGATCGCTTAGCCGTATTTTATAGTTGGGTGTGTAGCTGGCGGGGGAGCGCGGCTCAACTCCAAACAGGCAAGCTGAAATTTTTAGCGGTGCGAACCTATGAAATTTTGTACTGCGTTCATTAGTAATATACGCTGACTCTATAATTTTGGATCTGTAAGCTGTGGAGCATTTAAACGACTAACGAACCAGGTAAGGTGCGCCATTCGCGAACACTTACGCTTACAAGGGAAACGCTTATGTACGCTGGGCCCCCTACAATCGTCCTTTAAATGTCGAACAGCTTACAGTCAGATTTTTTTTTCAACTTTAATCTTAAAGCCTGCGAAGGTGAGCTTTGTATGTAGCGGCGACCGCTATCGCTTAATATAAAGTCGAGTATAAATGCGGAATTGGCATAATAAGGAATGAGAATTAAATAACTTCCACTCTTGAAAGTGGGATGGGCTCTTATAGCCCGTCCACTCATGACGGGCTATAAGAGCCCATCTCACAATAACAATTAAAATTGTAAGTTATTTAATTCGCGCTCCTAAGTTAGTTGAACAGTCGTCTTCAGACGACTTAAGGTTTCAGGCAGGGGTTTAAATCCCGGCCTGAATCGGAGTTTCAAGTTTCCCCTGCTTTTTCAAGCTTTCAGCAGTGCTTTAGAAGCTGATTCCCCTGCGAGTCTCAGTTGCGATCGCAATTTGAGATTCAACAACAGCAACACAGTCCACTGACTGAGTATCGAAATCAAAATCGTAGTTCCAGATCCTATGTCAGGCGAAAAAGACCAAAAAATCGGAAAGGTTGAAGATAGCCAGAAGACAGGATTTTTTTCTGGAGTGAGCAAGAGCATAGATAAAATCACAGGTGGTAACAAGATAGCACCGCTGATAGTACCTACGGCCCAAATTTCCTGATTGCGGGTTTTGAGAAATAGGAATAGTTGGGTGATGGTTGCGTAGATGAGGATCAGATTGATACCGAGAATTACATTCCAAAATATGCTTGTGTGAGACTTTTCAAACTCGCCCCGATCTATTAAAATTAGTCCGCTGAGTAAAATGAAGGATGAGCTGAGAAGATTAATCGCGATCGCAACTACAGCCGGACTTTTTTCGCTCCAAACCAAATCGAGTAGTGGGTAACGTCGCCACAACTTGTGACCGCTGGGAACAATTTGTTGCCGATACCTTGCCCAATCATACAAAGATTGTCTCTCAGATGTTAAAGATGCTATTACAATTAAGAACATCACCAAATTCAATGTTAGCAAAGGAAAAGTTTTACCGTAGGCTAGGGGGTCAGATTGGAGTGCAAAGCCTAAGATAATGGGCTGACAGCAGATAACAGCAAAATAACTTTGTCGCTTGCTCAAAACTGTAGTAGTGGGATTGGGAAAACGGCGCTGCCATCCCTGCCACATCCAATAGGTTCCGATACTACAAATTGACAGAGACAAAATAATGCCACTTACAATATTTTTACCGATGGGCAAGTAAAACCATTGTAACTGGTGTATGTCTGCACCTAATGAATTAAATTCATAGTTATCCATTATTCCAACAATTAGATATCTTAGGATGCCAATGGCAGATACAAATGTTCCTAAATCCCCAGCAGTTACTGTTAACTTCATGGTAGAGATTACAAACACAAACAAAGCGATACCGCTAGCCAACCAAGGTTGAAATCCTCCCAACCAACTGGTTGTCAATCCAAATAGCATCGCAGTGCTGTAGAATAAACTACAACTGGCTGCAATCGCCATGTAGAAGCATAAAATTTCATTCAAAGGTATTTGAGCAGCTAATCCACTGTATAGATGTAGTGGTATCGCCAGAATTGCTGCTAGATACACTAAAATAGGGACACCGAGAATTTTGCCAATAAAAATGGTGTTGGCAGATTGGGGACTGAGGCGAATAAAGTTGAGCGTACCCAGGCGTTCCTCCTTGTCTAAGTCACTGACGAGCATATAAGTCCCTGCTACTAATAGGACTAACACGCTAAATATACTCAGCCAAATAAATATTTCTACCCACCACTTGGGCCAATCAATTACTATATTACCCAAGGCATCTGTGAGACATTGTGTTCCTTGTTTCGTGTTAGTGGTCGTCTTTAAAACACAAAATCTGTTATAAATCGGTTCAGTACGATCGACATTACGAAGGGCAACGGGTAACTGGGCGCTGTAATACATGAACAGCAGCAGTTGAGGCCCTAACGAGAAAGCAGATGCGATCGCCATATTGCCAATATTCAAGCGGCCTTTGATTTCTCGAAATAACTGGGGATTCCAGTTGCCGACTTTGTCCAGTAAGTTGAGTGTCATGGTTGATTAGTTATTGGTAATTGGTAATTCTCTCTCTTCTCTTCCTCTGTGTCCTCTGCGCTCTCTGCGGTTAAATAATTCCGGTCCAACCGTAAAGAATATAACTCAGTTATAACTCACTGTTGAATTATTTTCAATAACGGGAAAGATGCCCGTTCCACAAAGAATTAATTTGATTATGGAAACGACTAAATTAAGATGCTTGCTGGTGTCCCATCTTGAGGAAGATGGTTTCTAAGTCTTCTTGAGTGCAGTGGAATTCGGTTAGGGGAATGTTGGCGGCGACGAGTTCGCGTAATAAATTGGCTGCATCTTCCGGGCTTCCTGAAAAATCAACGCACACCTGTTGAGTTTCCGGGATTATTGCCCAATTTTCTATCCAAGGAAAGTTTTTTAACTCGGATATTAGCGCTTCTAATTTATTTCCTAAAACCGACATCAAAATTTGCTGGCGGCTGAGGCGTTTGTAAAGTTCTTGTAAAGGTGCGCTTTCGACCAGATATCCGAGTTCCATGATACCAACCCAGGTACAAAGTTCGGCTAAGTCGCTGAGGACGTGAGATGATATGACTACAGTCATGCCCACTTGTTGCAAAAGTTTGATAATTTCGCGGAACTGCATTCGGGCGATCGGATCTAAGCCAGAAACCGGTTCGTCTAACAACAACAATAGCGGTTCGTGGATAATAGTTCTCCCCAAACTCAGGCGCTGTTTCATTCCCCGCGAAAGGGTGGAAATTAAGCTGTTGCGCTTGTTGGTTAGTTGCACGAGTTCTAACACGGAGTTGATTCGCTCTCGGCGGCGCGGTTGCTGGAGGTTGTAGAGTCGGGCAAAATAGTCTAAATAATCCCAAACAGTCAAGTCGTCGTAGAGGGGAAAGTCATCGGGAAGAAAGCCGATGCGCTGTTTGAGAATCGGGTGCGATCGATCGCGCAATAACCTATCCCCGTTGATGTAAATTTCCCCTGTAGTCGGTTCCTGGGCCGCCGCCAACATCCGCAGCAAAGTAGTTTTCCCGGCACCGTTGGGGCCGATCAGTCCGCATACTTCGCCTGCTGCTACTTGCAAATCGATGTCATTGACGGCTATATGGCGATCGAATTGTTTCGTCAGCCCGCGAGTTTCTATTGCTAGTTGTTTTGCCATGTTTGGAGGGTGAATGAAATTTTATCGGTGCATTTCTGGGAATAATAGGAGTTATATCGAGTCTGATTGATTTGAGGGGATTATTCCTGGGGGAGGGCGGGTTTATTTAACCTGTCTGCAAACGTTTCAGCCTACTGGCGAACCCGCCCCTACAGCTAATGGAGAATGCTGCAATATCTCAGATAGATCCGATCCGTTATTACAAACGCCATGTCTTGTAGGGGCAGGTTCACCGACAATAATTGCCGAAAACCGACAATCTCATAAACCTGCCCCCTCGACGACAAATCGCTAATCTACCGCACAGGATCTTACGCATCAACACCAAAGAAACCGGGTTTTTGTCGCTTTTGGGTGCTATAACTAAGTATTCCCAAAAAAAAACCGTTTCCGATCGCCCGTGCGTAAATTGCCCCAATCGGGGTAGGCACGGGGACACTACGCCTACAAATGTTCATGAATGATTGAGAGTTGTTATAGATTAAGTCTGCACGGAAAATTCCTCTGGATCGATATCCCAATTTACCCAGCCAATTGCCTCCCTAGCTGATGTGAGGTTAGGCGGCACTCTCAAAGCGTGAATGAATCCCGTACTCGGACAAGTCATTTTTAACAAACAAATCGGCTCCACATCGGCATTATCTATTTGTAATAGTGCATATTCCTGCCAACTATCTATTTGTTTTGCTGACAATTCTTGACAAAGACGATCGTAACCAATTCCTTCAATTAACACTCGCCGAACTTCGGCATTCTCTTCTCCTAAAAGCCATTGGGATTGCCATTGATTTGGGTGGACTTTGCCGTATTTTTCAGGCAATCTGACACCGTGATAATAGTAAAAATTCCATCCATCGGCAAACTCGATCGCAGGTTCTCCTTCCGCGTGCAAGCGGTTTTGACTGTCAAAGCGCAGGTGGCGGGGGCGATCGCACACATAACAAATCTTTTCAAAGGGAAATATCCAACCGCAATGCTTGAAAAGCAGCTTTTGGGAACGAAGTATTTCTTGTGCCTTTTGGGAAAAATTGATGCCTAATGAAGAGATATAACATTGGGTCAAATAGATTGATTTACACAAAGTCGTGGGGGTTTCAAGGGAGCTCTGGGGGTAAAAATGAGCGCGAAAAAGATTCCCCATCGTTCCTTCCGATCGCATATAGCTGTAAACCAATTCGTACATTAGCTCACTCAGGGTGCTGTCTGCTTCGGGTTCGATCGTCATGCGATTGAACTCATACTTCCACACCGCTGGACTTGCAAATTCTCCCACAGGAGACATCCATTTCCGGTCTAGATTTTGCCCCAATCTATTGCTGTATTCGTCTGAGCAGTTTTGTGAATGGTCGTGTTTGAACAAGTTGAAGATTTGGAGACAAACGTCGCGGGGACTGCTGCAAATAATAACGGAGGGTTCTTTTAGGCCAATAGCGGCATAGGCAACTTTGACTGCTTCAGTGGCTTTTTGAGCCTCAATTGACCTAGTCGAGAGAGTAAGACGTTTCTGTGCCAGGAGGCCTAACACGCACATAGCGGTAATTTGATTGTTGCTGAGCTCCAGTGTTCTCAGATTGGTGAGCTTACGCAAGGCGCTGATATCGATAATTTGATTCTCGCTGAGATTCAGCATTATCAGATTGGTGAGCGAGCCGAGGAAGCTGATATCGATAATTTGATTCTCGCTGAGATTCAGCATTATCAGATTGGTGAGCGAGCCGAGGAAGCTGATGTCGGTAATTTTATTGCTGTCCAGATCCAGTGTTGTCAGATTGGTAAGCGAGCGCAAGGCGCTGATATCGGTAATTTGATTGTTGCTGAACTCCAGTGTTGTCAGATTGGTAAGCGAGCGCAAGGCGCTGATATCGGTAATTTGATTGTCGTTGAGCTCCAGTGTTGTCAGATTGGTAAGCGAGCGCAAGGCGCTGATATCGGCAATTTGATTCTTGCCCAGATCGAGTGTTGTCAGATTGGTGAGCGAGCCTAGGAAGCTGATGTCGGTAATTTCATTGTAGTTAAGAGCCAGTGTTGTCAGATTGGTGAGCGAGCCGAGGAAGCTGATATCGGTAATTTGATTGAAGCCGAGATACAGTGTTGTCAGATTGGTGAGCGAGCCGAGGAAGCTGAAGTCAGTAATTTGATTGCAGCGAAGATACAGTGTTGTCAGATTGGTGAGCGAGCCGAGGAAGCTGAAGTCGGTAATTTGATTGCCACTGAGCTCCAGTGTTGTCAGATTGGTGAGTGAGCCGAGGAAGCTGATGTCGGTAATTCTATTGCTGCCCAGATCCAGTGTTGTCAGATTGGTGAGTGAGCCGAGAAAGCTGATGTCGGTAATTTGATTGTCGCCCAGATCCAGTGTGGTCAGATTGGTGAGTGAGCTGAGGAAGCTGATGTCGGTAATTCTATTGCTGCCCAGATCCAGTGTTGTCAGATTGGTGAGTGAGCCGAGAAAGCTGATGTCGGTAATTTGATTGTCGCCCAGATCCAGTGTGGTCAGATTGGTGAGCGAGCCGAGGAAGCTGATGTCGGTAATTTGATTGTGGCTGAGATCCAGTGTGGTCAGATTGGTGAGCGAGCCGAGAAAGCTGATGTCGGTAATTTGATTGTAGTCGAGATCCAGTGTGGTCAGATTGGTGAGCGAGCCGAGGAAGCTGATGTCGGTAATTTCATTGTCGCTGAGATCCAGTGTGGTCAGATTGGTGAGCGAGCCGAGAAAGCTGATGTCGGTAATTTCATTGTCGCTGAGATCCAGTTTTGTCATGCTTGAAAGTATCCGCTCCGCTTCTTCAGCGTCATCAGTGCCAGCCTTTTTTAACAACACTTTAACTGTGCGCCTTGCCTCTTCTGAAAGACTGTCAATATGCCTGCACCAGTCGGCAAAGCGGCTAAAACTAATTGATTCGTTTGGTTGTTTTTCTGACATAAAACACTCCGAGATGGGGAATGGGGCATCGGGAATGGGGCATGGGAATATTTATCGCACTTTTATGGTAATTTATCGCGTAGTAAAAGCCAAGTGTTGAGTTTTTCATCTAAAACATATTTATCAGTATCAGAAAGTGCTGCAATAACTTTCAATCGATTTTTAATTTTTCTTAACTCGCGAATTTCTGCAATAGGTAGCGTTTTCCAATTAGCTGCCTTTTTTTCGACATCTTCCTGCGACTCTTTGATGTTATCCCAAAACCATTCTAAAATTAAGTTAACATCGAGAACAGCACGATCGGAAATTACTTCCTGTTTTTCTATCATCGCAGCCCGCAACATCATTGAGGAAATCGTAAAAGACTCGCCACTACCTGGTTTTTTCCGCTCTGCATCATCGGCCTTGCGATCGTAAATTGCGATCGCGACTTCTGCCCATTTGCGATCGCACAAACCGGAACCATTTTGACCTTTTCGAGCCTTAGCCGAGGCAACATCGGCTAATAATAGCCAGTTAAACCCTTGTGGTTCGGTGGTTTGACCTGAAAATATGTTGTTCGCCCAAATCAGTACAGATTCGGCATTTTGTTCGAGAATGCGATCGAGGGATATTGTCGTAGGAGATTGAGTCATCATTTATCTACTCTACATATTCGATATCAGCATTATTTGGATCGACTCCGCCAAATAAACCGGGTTTTTATCTAATTTGCGAGCTGAAACGAAGTATTCAAGGGAAAAACCCGGTTGCTGACTATCCCTGCGTAAGTTCCTATCTCCTTTTGCGGTCGATCGCGATCGAACACTATCAGGCAAGCCACTTGAGAAAAAAATGGGTTTTTCACCTACTCAACACTTTGAATTAGTTTCATGTTATTTCTCAGCCATTCATTGACCAAAGCTTGAACCTCAATCTTTTTATGATCGGCAATTTTAGTCACAAAGTCCTCGACATCGGGTTCGAGATAAATGGGATAATGAAACGTAGCATCAGGATGGTAAAACTTGCCTTGCTCTGATGAAGAAAACTCATACTCTGATTTCATAATTTCCTCTCTTGATAAGGTTGGGTTTCAGTGGAATTAGCTTTGCGGGCTGAAATAATCCGAATTACACAGGAGGTGCGATCGGTTTGTTCAAAGGTATGGACAACAACCCTTAAAATTCCTGTTTCATCTAAACCTATGGTAATCCATCTATCTTCATCTTGACTGTGTTCTTCATCATAGATTGTTAATTGAGAACGATCGCGGAAAACAGTTGATGCCAAACGAAAATTTAATTGATGTTTGCGAATATTTTGCTTTTCTTTGGCTGGATTCCAATCAAAATTATAATCCAAAGCAATTTATCAGGTTAAATCGAGGTACTATCAAATTATAACACCAATTATAAGTTAGGGTTTTTCACCCCGCGTGCGTCCAGGACTAATTCTACTATTTCAAATCTTCCAGCTTAATCCGAGGATCGACAGCTTTGAGCAGCAAATCCGCCAACAAATTCCCAACAATCAACATCGTCGCACCCATCATCAAACTCGCCATGACTAAATACAAATCTTGATTGTTCACCGCATCCAGAGTCAGCTTTCCCAAGCCCGGCCAATTAAAGAAATATTCGGCAATAAACGCACCGCTCAACAAACTAGCAAACTCAAAACCCAATAGCGTAATTAACGGATTAACAGCATTCCGCAAAGCATGAACGTAAATTACTCGATCGTCCGGCAAACCTTTAGCCCGTGCTGTTCGGATATAATCTTGACGCAGCACGTCCAAAAATTGTCCGCGCATCAATCTTTGCAAACCAGCAAAACCAGTAACGCTGAGGGCGACTGTTGGCAAAATTAAGTGCCAGCCGTAATCGAGGATTTGACCCCACCAAGGTAAGTCTGCGTGGTCAATACTTGTCATTCCTCCGACGGGAAACAGAGGCGAAGTATTCTGAGCAAAAAATAGCAGCAGCAAAGCTGTGATAAAGCTGGGAAATCCTTGTCCCGTGTAGCTGACTACTTGCAGAACTCGATCGACTGTGCGGTTTTGATTGACGGCGGCGACAATTCCCAAGGGAATCGCGATCGCCCAAGTTACAATCAAAGATGCGATCGCCATTAATAACGTCGCCGGTACCCGTTCCCACAGCAGCGAAGCTACGGATCGCTGATACACAAAACTCGTGCCAAAATTCCCCCGCGTCACAATTTGTTGCAGCCACAGCCAATACTGCACAATCGCTGGTTTATCTAAGCCGAACTGCTGTTCGAGTTGCTTGAGTGTCTCCGGCGAAATCTTGGGATTTTGGCTCAATGTATCCAAGTAATTTCCCGGTGCTAGCTCAATAATTGCAAAACAAAGCATCGATGCCAAAAATAGGGTTAAAAGTGCCTGCAACAGTCGCTTGAAAATATAAGTAAATGTCTCGCTGCTAAACAGAGAACTCAACCCTCGCCAATTTTGATTCAATTTAAGAGAAGTCATAGGATTTTAGATTTTAGATTTTAGATTTTAGATTTGAAGAATTGTGAATGATATTAATGCCGGTTGCATCGGAATGATTTAACCACAGAGAACGCAGAGAACGCAGAGAAAGAGAAGAGAGAAATAAATAATTGCGATGCAAAGGTCAAGGATATTATTTGTCAGGAGTTTTTATTCAACTGTCAGCAGTCAACTGTCAACTGTCAACTGCCAACAGTTAACTAACTAATATTCCACTAGCGTGACGATCGGCACATCCGGCAATTTCTGCCTGCCGCCCAAACCCTGCAATTCAATGATAAAAGCAAAACCGACAAGCTCGCAGCCAGCTTGTTCCAACAATTTAGCCGTCGCTGCCGCTGTTCCGCCAGTGGCGATTAAATCGTCCACAATCAGCACCCGGCTGCCGGATGTCATCGCATCTCGGTGCATCTCCAGTCGATCGACACCGTACTCCAATTCGTACTCAGCAAAATGAACCGCACCTGGCAGTTTCCCCGGCTTGCGGACAGGAATAAAGCCTATTCCCATTTTATAAGCCAACGGCGCGCCAAAGATGAAGCCCCGCGATTCCATGCCCACCACATAGTCAACAGACATTGCAGAGCATTTTTCCGCTAAGCTGTCAATGGTGTAGCTCAGCCCTTGCGGGTCGCGCAGCAAAGTTGTAATGTCTCGAAACAGAATTCCCGGCTTGGGGAAATCAGGAATGTCGCGAATCAGAGATTTGAGATCCATAAGCTTGCAGATCGGCGTTGAGGGTAACGAGGCATCAAAAATGCTACAATAATAACGTCAAAATTGAAAAATTAAAAAATAAAAATTAAAACTAAGAGCTTTTTTAATTTTTATTCTTTAATTGCTTAATCCTTTACGTACTATGTAAACAAATGTCATAATTCCCTAACAACAGGGTTGAATATCACGATTTGTCGCCCTATGATCTAAAGTCAAAAATCTAATATCTAAAATCCAATGATTAAGTTGGCAGCACGAGTGGGTGAGGTTACTCCTTCTATAACCTTGGCGATCGCCGCTAAGGCTAAAGCTATGAAGGCCGAAGGGATTGATGTCTGTAGTTTGAGTACGGGAGAACCCGACTTTGATACCCCCGAACACATTAAAGCAGCGGCAAAACAAGCTCTAGACGCGGGGAAGACTAAGTACGGCCCTGTGGCTGGGGAACCGCAGTTAAAAGCTGCGATCGCCCGCAAACTCCAATCCGACAACAATCTCCACTATCAACCAGAAAATATCATTGTCACCAACGGCGGCAAGCATTCCCTCTACAATCTGATGATGGCTCTGATCGAGCCGGGAGAGGAAGTAATTATTCCGGCTCCCTACTGGCTAAGCTACCCAGAAATGGTCAAACTCGCTAGCGGCAAGCCAGTAATTGTACGGACTGATGCTTCTACAGGATATAAAATTACACCGGAACAACTGAGTCGAGCGATTACTCCCAAAACCAAGTTATTTGTACTGAATTCGCCTTCTAATCCGACGGGAATGGTGTATACTCCGGCGGAAATCAAAGCATTGGCCGAGGTGATAGTCGATCGAGATATTTTAGTCGTTGCTGACGAGATTTACGAAAAAATTATATATGACGACGCCCAGCACGTCAGCATCGGTTCCCTGGGCAAAGAAATCTTCGATCGCACCCTGATCAGCAGCGGTTTTGCTAAAGCTTACTCGATGACAGGCTGGCGAATCGGTTATTTGGCCGGGCCGATCGAATTAATCAAAGCCACCAACACCATTCAAGGTCACAGTACCTCAAATGTCTGTACCTTTGCACAGTACGGTGCGATCGCAGCTTTGGAAAGCAGTCAAGAGTCTGTCGAAACAATGCGTCTAGCTTTTGCCGAAAGGCGTCAGGTAATATTTGAATTACTCGATGCTGTCCCTGGAATTAGCTGTATTAAACCAGACGGTGCTTTCTATATGTTTGTCAACATCAGCAAGACTGGAATGAATTCTTTGGAATTTTGCGACGCTTTCTTAGAACAGCAGCAAGTAGCAGTTATTCCGGGGATTGCTTTTGGCGCAGATGACCACATTCGCTTGTCTTACGCTACCGATTTAGGCACCATTAAAAAAGCCGTAGAAAGGCTCGATAAATTTGTCCGCAGCATCTAAAAATTAGTCTGTTGACTGTTAACGGTTAACTGTTAACTGTTAACGGTTGACTGTTAACTGTTAACTGTTCACAACTGACAACCAACAACTGACAACTGACAACCAACAACTGACTAATAATAACTAAAGCTGTTTAGTCATAATCTCTTTGAGCAAATCCAGCCCCTTCTTAACTCGCCGAGAAACTGTCACCGCACTGATACCCAAGCGTTCAGCCGTTTCCTTCTGAGTCAAATCGTAGAGAAAAACAAACTCCAATATCTCGCGAGTCCGTTGTTCCAACATAGCCAAAGCTTGCTGTACGCGAATTTGATCCTCTTGCGCCAACTGAAAACTCCGATACTTGCTATCGGGTACCAATTCTCCCAGACAAGTCGCCCCCTCGTCTTCATCTTGCATCGGCGCGTCCAAACTCAGAGGCGATCTGTTGAGATGGGCCAACTTAATTTCTTGCCATTCTTGTACAGAAACCTCAAGGGCTGCTGCTACTTCAGCATCCGTAGGTTTCCGGTTTAACTGCACCTGCAACTCCTTGATCGCTGCTACTGATTTGCGTTCCAGGGACTGCCAGTGGCGGGGAAAGCGCACCGAAGGGCTTTTGTCGCGCAAGTAGTGTTGAATTTCGCCCCGTATGTAGGGAATTGCAAAGGAACTAAAAGCGTGTCCCTTGGCGATATCAAACCGCTCGATCGCCCTGATCAACCCAATACATCCGACTTGCAGCAAATCGTCGTAGCTTTCACCGCACTGGTTGAGCCAGTGGTAAACTTCTTTTCTGACCAGTCCAACATTCAGTTTAACTAACTGATTGCGGATTTCATTCGATCCAGAAAGTTGGTACTCGCGCAACAATTGCAAATTTTCGCTTTTTAGCTCGTTCGGCACTGTGGTAGACATGGTGACATAAGGGTTGGTAGAGCAGAGGACTGAAGTTGCTTTAGATATAGTTTCCAATCTAGTCTAAAAAAATTCACTTTTAGGTAGTGTAATCCTAGCACTTAATCGGTGTGATAGCGGACACACCCGTTTAACTTTCCGAAGGTGCAGGGATTTAGCTGAATTATCCGAAGGTTTTCCGCATAAGGCAGAACTTTATCAGGTAGAAGACTTTCGAGACAAGCCAGAATTAAACCGGGATTTTGCCCAAGTATATTATAATCTGAAAGCGGTTTTAATACAATACTTTAATTAATTAAAAATTCCAACTTAATAAGTTGCGAATGACCACAGTTTAACCATAAATTTAGTCATTAGTCAACAGTCCTAAGTTATATTGCTCGAGACTGTTGGCTAATGAAGAGGGAGCAGGAGCTTTACGGCCAGAAACTGCTCAAATTCGATCGATCCTGAAAGCCAATTTTATGACACAGAAGGCTCAATGCGAGCGTAAAACAAACCCCGAATTTTCACGTCCAGAGCCGGTCTAGCTCCCAAATCAGTATCAGAAGGCTGCGTGCTCTCAAAAATCCCGCCAACTTCGCCTGTGGCGCTGTTGACTTTAGCAACTTGGAGAGAAATTTTGCCGGCCTTGGTGCGAGTGTCAGCAACCTTAACATTAGCCCGCACCCGTTTGGAATTGTCACTAGCCGGAAGCGCTACAGCATTGTCGTAGCCAGTCGATACCCCGCGGGCTTTAGGGTCTAAAAAGCCTGCGCTGCGGTAAGAAGGAACGTTAAACTCCCCTCTCAAATCGGTGGAAGTATTGATAGCAACCACTCCGGGTTCGGAACTTGCCACTAGCTGTTTAATGGTAAACAAGAAAGGTACTTGCTCTCCGCCCGGTAATTGAATCGTAATAGCTTGAAAATCCAAGCCGTCTTCTTCTGTGAAAGTCAGAGTTCCATCAGTACCGACCTTGAGCGTACCTTGAACTTGGTCAATGCTCGACGTGAACCGGGTCAGCAATTTACCAGGCACAAATTCCGCTTCTTGGCGTTTGTTTGCTGGTTCTTCCTTCACAAAATAAGTTGTGGGCTGCAAACACAAACCAGTCAGTTTATAGGTGGCGCCCGCTTCGATGGGGATCGATCCCCGAGAAGTTTCTGCCAAGCTAGGGCAGTTATTAGCCAAGCCAGTACCTCTAATCTGGTCGTAGGTGAGCAACTCAGTAGTTGCCACCGTCGTGTCAGAAGCAGAAGAACAAGCAACCAGCGCACTCATGCAAAAAGCTAAAAGTGCAACAATTAAAGCACGATATTTCATTGCAAACCTCAATATCCAACATCGGATTATATTAAGAAAAAGCCCTAGTTCGAGCAAAATATAATTGCCCGCCGGCAGGCTAGGCCAGCGCTTAGGGTAGCATTTAGATCCTGATCCCTCGCTTCACCGAGACCGGCATTGACTCAAAAAATCAAGCTAGTGCGTCGTGAAAATAAGCATGAACTTATGATTTCTCAATCATGTTCGGATCGCAGCCCAATACACATGGTACGACGGGTTGTGCTCTTTTCCTGACTTGGACTGCAAATTAATATTGCTTAAGTCAACCTACTTAAGTTACTTTGCTTATGACCCCGAATGGCGATCGCGACTAGCTCGATTAGTCGGTTGACCAAAAGGCTGGGGACAAAGGCCTTGTAGATTTCAAAGGAAGCAGCAGTATGGACAACGGCAAAGATTTAGAGTCAGAAAAGTTGCAGTCTCAAATGCAATCGCTGACAGAGGCGATTCGGACTTTAGGCGAAAGTTGTCAGGGAGACAGTCTGCTGCTTTTGGCCCTGCTGCGGAGGCTGGAAGCTTCGCACCGGGAAATTCGGGACGGTTTGTTTCAAGCGTCTTTTCCCGACAACCGCCAAGCACTTTACAAACTGCTCAGGAATATTGAAGCCAATGGCGGCTGGCCTTACATCCACCGCATGAAGCTTCGATCGCTCTTGGAGTATAGCCAACAATTATCTCCCCTAGAAGATTCTCCAGCCGAGTCGCCAGAAGACTCGGCCGAAACTCCCCAGGACGTTAAATAGTTTTGAGTTATGAGTTTAGTGAGTTTTACATTAACTCATAACTCATCACTAAACTGCGCGATCGCACCTACAACCCGAAAGGTGGAGGGACAGGTGTAGGAAAAGGTATCAGGTTCGGCACCGTCGGGAATATCGGCGTCTGGCCCGGCATTGGCAATAGTCCGGGAGTCGGAGTCGGGGCCAGAGAACTCATTGACACCAGAGGCGAATCATCAGGCGGGCTAACTGTCGGTGCAGTAGGAATCCTCGCAGCAGTTGGCGTCGGAGTCGGAGTCGGTGCTGCTGTGGGAGTCGGAGTCGGTGCTGCTGTGGGAGTCGGAGTCGGCGCAGCAGTTGGCGTCGGAGTCGGCGCTGCTGTGGGAGTCGGAGTCGGTGCTTCCGTGGGAGTCGGAGTCGGTGCTTCCGTGAGAGTAGGCGTCGCTTCGTCCGTGGGAGTTGGAGTCGGTGCTTCCGTGGGAGTTGGAGTCGGTGCTTCCGTGGGAGTTGGAGACGGAGTTGGAAGTGATTCTGTAGTTGAAGTTTGAGGTTGAGTTGGATCTGTAATTGTGCTTGTAACTGTAGTTGTAGTTGTAGTGGTAATGGTGGTTGGCCTGGGAGTAGCCGTCCCAGTCACAGCGATAAAATCATTCGCTTCGATTAGCGCCGCCGGAGTGTCGATCAAAATTGCTAAAAGCTTGCCGTCGAGCGTCGTAATTACTGTATCCCTGACATTTGCACCGTTGCCTTGGGTAACTAGCAGTTGAGCGAAAGATAAATTGCTCGGCAGTCCAAAGAAATCCTCTGTGTCATTGTAATCAGTAATTAAAGCCAGACTGCCAGGCCCGGCTCCCAATCCAAAGACATCGCTGCCGCTGCCGCCAGTCAGAGTATCCGAACCCTCGCCTCCGATTAAAGAATCATTACCCTCTGCTCCAAATAAATTGTCATTGCCGAAACCGCCCAAAATTGTATCGTCGCCGATACCTCCAGCCAAGGAGTCATCGCCAAAACCGCCGTCGATACCATCATTACCTTTGCCACCAAACAAAAAGTCATTGCCTTCATCTCCCAGTACCGAGTCGTCGGCTTCATCGCCGCGAAGGGTATCGGAACCGGTGCCGCCAAAAACTGTATCGTCAGCCTTGCCGCCGAATATCTGGTCATTACCAGCATCTCCGAAAAGCGAATCGTTGTCAGCATTGCCGTACAAAGTGTCGTCGCCGTCGCCGCCGGTCAAATAATCGTTGCCCTCAGCGCCCAACATTTGATCTCTACCACTGCCGCCGTTGAGAGAATCGTTCCCCGCATTCCCGTAGAGAAAGTCGTCATCAGCATTGCCGAACACGGAATCGTCGCCGTCATTCCCTGTGAGGGTGTCGTTACCAGTACCGCCGGCAATTACATCAAAGCCTCCGTTGCCAAAAACTAAGTCGTCCCCGGCGTCTCCCAACACGCTGTCTATCCCGTCGTTGCCTTCGAGGATGTCGTTGCCCAAACCACCGCGAATTGAGTCGTCGCCGTTTCCGCCGGAAGCAAAATCGCGGCCTTGGTTGCCAATAAGTTCGTCATTTCCTTCACCGCCAATCAGCGAATCTGCTCCGTCACCTCCCAGAAGCTGGTCGTTGCCGCCGTCGCCCTCTAGGGTGTCATCTCCTCCCGCACCCAGGGCCGTGTCATCGCCATCTAAGCCGCGAATTCGATCGCTCAGCGGAGTTCCTAGAATAAAGTCGTTGCTGTCTGTGCCGATCAGGTTTGCCATACGGGATACACCGCTCCTAAATCAAATAAATTGTTTGAAATTATATTAATCACCTTCGTGACAAGGGATTGCTGCTTGCCTACGTTAGCATAGTTGAGATTGTGGGGATCAGGCGAAGGGGCGCGGGAAGTTTTGTCCCTGTTCGGAGTTGCGATCGGGGCTGGTATAAGGCCCGATTAGTCATTAGTCATTAGTCATCAGTCATTAGTCATTAGTCATTAGTCATTAGTCATTAGTCAACGGTTAACCGTCAACAGTCAACAGTCAACCGTCATCAGTTAACAGTCAACACTCCTCAGTCATCAGTCAACCGTCAACCGTCAACCGTCATCAGTTAACAGTCAACAGTCAACTTTTATTCGGTAACAGGTAACACTATCTCAAATTGAGTTCCCTCTCCCTGATGGGAATTCACCTCAATTGTTCCGCCGTGGGTTTCGACTACAATCTGGCGGGCGATCGCCAATCCTAACCCAGTGCCTTTTCCTACTGCCTTCGTTGTGAACAGATGGTCAAAAATCCGCTGTTTCACTGCTTCGGTCATGCCCGCCCCGTTATCGGCAATCTGAATTTTGATGTGTCGATCGCCCGACTGACTGGTACGAACTGTGATACAGTGGGGATAGGCTTTCAGAGCCTCGAAACTACCTCCTTGGCTTGATTCTTCTAGAGCATCGATCGCGTTAGCAAGCAGGTTCATAAAGACTTGGTTCAGTTGACCGGGAAAGCATTCGATTTGAGGGAGATTGCCGTAGTCTGTGACGACTTCGATCGCAGGATGGTGTTCGTTGGCTTTCAGCCGATGTTTCAAAATTAAGATAGTGCTGTCAATGCCCTCATGGATATTAAACGGAACTTTGTAGTCTTTATCGGCTCTGGAGAAGGTGCGGAGGCTGGTGCTAATGCCGCGAATGCGATCGCACCCGACTTTCATCGACAACAGCATTTTTGGCAAATCTTCTAAGGCATACTCTAAATCAATATCCTCAGCATCTTCTTCAATTTCCTCGCCGGGATCTGGCAGTTTTTCTTGATATAATTTTAAGTGGCCAATCACATCTTTAATCGTGGTGGTTGCTTCCTCAATATTGCCACTAATAAAGCCGACAGGATTATTTATTTCGTGGGCTATTCCTGTGACTAGATTGCCCAATGTGGACATTTTTTCGCTTTGCACGATCTGTAACTGTGCTTGCTGCAAATCAAAGAGCGATCGCTCTAATTCTTGTGCATAAGCTTGAGATTGTTGGTACAAGCGAGCATTTTCTATAGAGATAGCCGCTTGGGCGCACAAAAGTTGGATGAGATCAGTGCGATCTTCTGTAAATGCACCAATTGTCAAGTTATTTTCTAGATATAGCAACCCGATTAATTTACCCTGATTTAAAATTGGCACGCACAGCACACTTTTGGGCTTTTTCTGCATCAAATACGGATCGGCAATAAAATCGTTTTGTACTGCAGCATTATCCAAAACCACAGTTTTCCAAGTCCGCTTAACATAGTTGACCACAGCAGCGGGAACCTCGTCGCTGGCTGACAGCGGTACAGATATTGAGATGACATCTTGATGGAAGGAGGCTACAGCTTCGATCGCGAGATTCCCATCCTTAAGCAACAGGAGAACTGCTTTTTTTGCTCCGGCATTTTCCATCACCACAGACATCAGTCCAGCTAGCAATTTTTCTAATTTAATTTCACTCGATAGAGTTTGGGAGGCTTTGAGAATAGCCGCGAAATCGAGGGTTTCGTAAATACTGTCGCACCTCGATAAAATTCGTGGGAATGTTTGAGGTAAGATTGACGATTTATTGATTGGGTGGAGGCGAGTTTCGCTGATTGCCAAACGGTTTTCTATTGCGTGCAATAGGGGAGCAAGAAGTTGGGGATAGCGTTTTTCTAAGTCATCGATTTTGGCTTTTGCACCCCAGCGATCGTAACAGTAATAAGCCTCTTGCATATAGGCTTGGGCCACTTTTTCTTTGCCCCAGTCGAGGTAGAATTTAGCTGCTAGTTCGTTAGCGAGGGCTTCTTCTTGGATGTATTTGTTTTCTTTCGCTCCAGAAATAGCGCGATCGTACATTTCAATAGCTTCTGCCCTCTGTCTGGCAACTCGGTATTTCTCTGCTTCTACCAACTGCCACTTATGCAATTGACACTCCCCGACCTAAAAGTGCGAGGATTCTTAATTCAGCGACTAACCTTTAAGTGTTGCGTCATGAAAGGCAATATTCAGACCTTTTAACCGTAGAAAACTACCAATTAACGAGCCTGATTCGCAGCCACCCCAGCGGGTCTATCTCCAAAAGCGTACTAGGATATTTACCTAGAGTTTGGGTATGCCCTACCCTACTTAACAATCCTAAAAGAATAGTTTGTTTTAACTGGTTTAAGGTTTAATTCAACCTCTAGCTGTTTAAAGAGTTTTCGCTGCTCTGCGTCCCCCGGTTTATACCTAAAAGTGTGTCTTAACTGTTTTACGATGGTAAAGGAATTAAACCTTGACTTTTATAGTATATCACAAATATAGGAACTTACTGGACTTGTTGAAAGAAGTTTTAAGAAATTAAAGCCGTCCTAGAAGGACAGGGTTTTAAACCCAAATTTTTGATAAATTTACCTGTAAGGCAGTCACCAACGCAAACAAAGACCAACCGACCACATAACAAACTGACACCATACTTGCCGCCACTTGCATGGTGGCCAGTTTTTGGGCATCCACTATCGCTGGCAGCTCGAATAACTCTTCAATCGGTCGATCGCCGATCGAGCTATTAATTTCCTGCACTGCTTGCTGAATATCTTCTGATGTAGGGCGATCGGGCAACTCAACTCCTAGTTCTTTTAGACTCAACAAACCGATAGCAATTGCTTCTAAAAACTTGTTCTGGGACGATAATGCCTGAATTTTGACGATGTAAACGCTCACTCGCTCTAGGGGAGTTCTGGTATGATAAATCACAGTGTCAATCCACTGATTCATCTGGTCAAAATCACCACAGAGTGAAGCCACTTCTGCTGCTATGTCGTGCAAGTTCAAGGTCATCTCGTACTGTCGTTGCCAAGCGCTCTCTCCCAGCAAATTTAGCCCGATCGCAGCATAATCGCGAGCAGCTTGATAAGCAGTAGCGCCTCTGGCTTTGCGGCAAGCCGTGAGGTTGAGTTGCGCCAATTCAGATCGTTCTGTTTGGTTTTCAATCAGCGCAATACCATAATTCAACTGATTGACAACTGAAAAAATTTCCTCTTCTATAGCTGCGGGTGAAATTTGCTGGATCGGCAATTGTCCAATCTGATAGTGAACGCGCGATCGCTCTTGTTCGGGAATTAAAGAATAGGCAGCTTGCTGAACGCGATCGTGCAAAAACTTGTAATTCACCACCTCCGAATTTTCGGCCTCCTCCTGTCTTTCTCGCCCCATATAAAACTTGTAGACTTCACTTTCAGGCAGGATTAACCCCTCTTGCAAAGCCTTCCACAAATCCGCCGCCGTTTCCGTTTCCAATTGCTCGGAAACAACTGCCAAAGTCCCCAAATCAAACTGATTACCAACACAAGCAGCCAACTTCAACACATTCTGAGTCGCTGGCGGCAATTTTTGCAACTGCAACGCCATAAACTCGACCACATCATCCGTCAGCGCTGCCTCCCTAACTCGCACAATATCGCACTGCCAATAACCAGCAAGCCGATCAAACTCAATCAGCCCATCCTGATGCAGTGCTTTGAGAAACTGCGTTGCAAAAAAGGGATTTCCCTGGGTTTTTTGTGCCAGCAAATCCGCCAACGGTTTTGCCCAATATGGAGCACAATTGAGCGTATCAGCAACCAAATGATTGAGACTTTCTGAACTCAACGGTTCCAGCGTCAGAGTATTCACCGTCGCCCCAGCTTTTGCCATTGCATCCAGTGTCAGCATCAACGGATGTGCTGCAAACACTTCATTATCTCGGTAGACACCAATTACTAATAAATAGCCGATTGTCGCATCGGCCACCAGCATTTCCATTAACCGCAGCGAGGCGGAATCTGCCCACTGCAAGTCATCCAAAAACATCACCAGGGGATGTTTGGGTTTTGTGAACACCTTAATAAAGTTTTGGAACAGCAAATTAAACCGATTTTTTGCCGCTGTTCCTGATAATTCTAGTGCAGGTGATTGTTGGCCAATAATTTTTTAGAGTTCGGGAATTACTTCAATAATGACTTGTGCGTTATCACCCAGTGCTTGCAATATTTGAGTTTGCCATTTTTTCAACTCCTCGTCACTTTCGCTCAACAATTGTCCCATTAAGTCTCGAAATGCTTGCACAAAAGCTGAGAAAGGAATGTTGCGGTTAAATTTGTCAAATTTACCTTTGATAAAATAGCCGCGCTGGCGGACAATTGGTTTTTGAACTTCATTTACAATTGCAGTTTTTCCAATGCCAGAAAAACCACCTACTAGCATCATTTCAGTTCGGTCACTACTGACGCGATCGAAGGCTTCGAGTAGGGTTTCTACTTCTGTTTCGCGACCATAAAGTTTTTCTGGTATAGTGAATCGATCGCCAACATCCCTCTGGGCGATCGTAAAACTCTCTATCTTACCCTTTTCTTCAAGTTGCTCCAAACAAAATTCTAAATCGAATTTCAGCCCCGACGCACTCTGATAGCGGTCTTCGGCATTTTTCCCCATTAATTTGCTGACAATCTCCGAAAGTACGGGCGGGATTTCAGGATTGATTTGATGCAGTGATGGTGGTTGCTTGGCAATATGACAGTGTAGCAATTCCATCGCATCGTTGGATTGAAACGGCAATTGTCCCGCCAGCAATTGGTAAAAAGTTACGCCCAAAGAGTAAAAGTCTGTGCGGTAGTCTATGCCGCGATTCATCCTTCCCGTTTGTTCGGGAGACAAATAACCCAGTGTTCCTTCCAGTACGTTAGGATTCATCAGGGTTTGAGTTTCTCGCGGCAGCAAAGATGCAATACTAAAGTCAATGAGTTTGACTTGTTTTGTATGCGGATTAATTAAAATATTGGCGGGTTTAATGTCTTTGTGAATTATCCGGTGGCGATAGAGTATATCTAATGTATCACTCAGGTCGATCCCAACTTGCAAAAACTCCATCAGAGACGGCCCAGTTTCCCTTTCTTCCGTCCATTCTTTTATAGAAATTCCCCCAAAGTCTTCCATTACCAACGCATAGCTGTTGTGGTAGGTTTCTAAGCTGTAGGTTTCGATGATTCCGGGCAAGTTGAGGTTTTTGGCGATCGTGTACTGATTGCGAAATTGCACCAGTTCGCTGAAGCTGGGATACTGACTCCGCAAGACTTTGATGGCGACTGGCTGTTTGTCGTCAATACGGAAAGCTCGATAAACTAGGGTGCGAGTTCCTGAGTAAATGCGATCGAGAATTTGATAACCTGTCAATCTAAAATTTATACTTGCCATACTTATATTCTTCCCGTCCTCCACGGGCTATTTCCACATTAGGAGAAGCCAATACACTTTCCCTGTCCAGTGATTGTTAAATTAATATGACATATAGCGCTCAAAAATTGTGATGGGTATCACTGAAATAATACACTTTTTAAACTTACCAAATGCTATTTTTATTAAAAATTAAATAGCCTCATCCATAGGGGAATAGTGAATAATAAACTAACGCAGCCGAGACCGATCGCTGTTACGGCTAATTCGCGATCGAGATTGAAAGCTTCTGCCAACAACGTAGTACCAAAAGCAGGAGGCATCGCCATTTGCAGCACTAGCACGAGTCGCGGCGCGCCTGCGATGCCAAAAAACGTTAATCCCGTGCCAATTACCAAGGGAATAAACAGCATTTTAATCGCCAGACAAGCCAAAACTGGTTTGAGGTTGTGCAAGGAATTCAACTTGCTCAACTGCATCCCGATCGTAATTAAAGCTAAAGTAATTACCGTCCAAGCACCTGTTGTTAACAATTCTGCGATTGGTGCCGACAGCGGCAAGCTGCGCGAGATAAATCCTAAACCAAAAGCCCACAGTGCCGGATTCTGAAAGATTGCCAGCAGGGGTGTTAACCAACCCTGACGGCGATCGCTTTTACCGCAGTGAGAAGCAATAGCAACTCCCAGTATATTCATTCCCATCGTAGTGCCTAGCAAGTCGTAAAACAACGCCCAGGCAAAGTGTTCCGAACCTAATAAGGACAAGGTGACGGGAATGCCTAAAAAACCCGTATTACCCAGCATCGTTGCCAATAAAAAGCTGCCTTGAGTGGGCAAACTCCAAGCGCTCGTGTGTTCCGGGCTATTTTGGGCGATCGGATTAATAGTCTTAAAACGTTCGTCGCCGACACCGAAACTTATCAAAATCCAAGCGAGTCCTCCACCTGCTAGAATTGCCGCCCAAGCTATCAGCGGCGCCATCCAAATAGCGCCCGACAAATTGGCGCTGCGGATAAAAGCAACAATGCTCAATGGCGTGCCAAAGAAGAAAAGAAACTTGGCTAAATATGTAGAATAGCTTCTCGGTAGCAGGCGGCCGAGAATGAATCCCAACGTCACCCATCCGATTAGATTTAGATAAAGTTTGAGCACCGGATTTTCTAAATAAACCATGATTGACTAAATATTTTCTAAACGACTTATACCAATTTTTTATGAGCCTCCATAGAATCCGATCCCCCCTAGCCCCCCTTAATAAGGGGGGGACAAGATTCCGATCAAAGTCCCCCTTCTTAAGGGGGATTTAGGGGGATCGAGATATGTGCAACTTCACATTAAATTGGTATTACGCAGATCCACTACTTTTGCCAAAACAGCCCACCTTTAGCCTATCGCCGCAGTTTTCCCTGGCATCGCAGGGCTAAATATTAATGATTATTCAGCCTCGCACATAATTTTCCACACAGGCCTTGACATCCACAGAAGCGCGTGTCATGATTAAGTTGATGAATAAGTCAACATAGGTGAAAACTATGGCACGGCAAGCAAAACAATCATCTCAAGTCAAACGTTCCAGCAGCCAAGCAGCCTCCAATACTCGCACCAAGTTTACCCTCTACAATTTTGCCGGAAACGCCAAGGCATTCTATCTAGTCGATCGCATTAATTTAGAGAGAACACCAGGCGATATCCCAGAAAAATCCGTCGCTCACAGCATCATCATCATCGATCGTTCCGGCTCAATGTATTATGACTTAGAACCGCTGAAAGAAACCCTAATCAAGCTTTTGACCTTAGACGAGTACAACAATTACAAGCTAATCGTCAGCCTGATTTCCTATGCTGGCAATGGGGACGTAATTTGTCATTTCCAGCGAATTCCCATTCAAGAAGTGCTGAAGTTTGACTCTCCATACATCAAAGAAATTCAAAAAATCCACACGGCTGGCTCTACCTGCATATCGCAGTCGATGCAACTCGCTAAATCTCTGGTTAAAGCGGGAGAAATGACAGCGATAAATTTGCACACAGACGGCTATGCAAATGACCCAAGTGCCAATTCGGAAGCTGCAAAACTAGGGGAAATTTGCGAAGAACTCAAAGACATGGATGTGTTTGCCAACACCATATCCTATGCCTCTGCTGACTTCAAACTTCTCTCCAAAATCGCCAACACATTATCGGGAAATTGCATCCGCGCGGGCGAAGTTAAAATGGTTTATGATGCTCTTTACGACAGCACAAAACTGTTAGGCAGTTCCGTTGCACCGCCGCTGGAAGAACCGTTAATTAAGGAATATGATTATCAAGTTTTTGTTTCCAAAAGTGGCAAGAAAATCAACGGTTCATCGAGTACGCTGAAAATCTGCGGGCTGAAAGCAGACGATCGCGGACTGTTTTACAAATATCAGAAAGTCGCCAAAGATGAGTATGACAAATTAGATGTTCCCGTTGCTCAAACTGATGAGTCATTCGATTTTAGATTTTAGATTTTAGATTTTGGATTGACCCCAGGGATAAATGCGGGGGCAATAAGTGATTTTCGATTTTCGATTTGGGATTGATTCCACGGATAAATCACGTGGCGGGTACCACATGAAGAAATTCGTGGTCGGTGTTGGCTTTTGCGAAAGCTAACCTCGCTGACGGCAATTTAAATACGGCTAAGTATGCGCTGGCGAGCACCTTCGATGCTACTTTGACGGAAAAACACGCGAAAGCTTTGACAAATGCCCAAATAGCCGAGTTTACGGAAGATTTGGAACAGGCTGTTTTTGCGCCTGATGTGTTGAAAAATCATGAAATTGGCGATCGGGTAAAAGTTAGCGAGAAAATTTCCCTGCTGGAGTTAATCAAGATATTGGAGGAAAACAGCAACAGCATCATCATCAACTTGAAACACTTGCAAGAAAATTATCAGCGAAAAGGTTTGAAGCGAATTGAAGGAAAGCGAGACGAAAACGGCAACCTTGTCAAGCCTTGGCTGAAAACTGAATTCTTAGATGGTGGCGAATACGTGCAAATGGGTTCATTTGCCATCAATCAAAATACCGCTACCATCAATATGCTGATTACCCGAAAAGCTAAGCTGGTAAAAGTTGAGGATGAAACTTTAATCGCCGAAGTGGCGGGAATTCTAGTTACAGACCTCAATACTTTCAACAATTATACCATTGTCAGCGACGGCGAAGTTAATATTAAGTCGCTGCGAACCAAAATCAGCAGCAAACCTGTGTTTGATTTGCTCAAAAAATGCGGTCTCCTTGAAAAAGACGGTTCGCCCGTGCAATAATTTGACTTCCGTTCCGAGTACGATATTAAGTTAGAGACTTTGCCCCTCGTGCCTTTTGACGGGCGTTACGGCAGCCTTGACGGAGTGTTTGAGGAACTAGCAGAAATCAAAATTCTCTCTAGCATTCTCTCGGCTCATTTGAAGGAGGAATCTGAGGCTTACACTGCGGAACAATTGGAAGAATTGAAACAGCATTATCTGTCAAAAAGCCTTTACATCAACTTTCCGACGACGACGGAATACACAGATTTAAAAAGTGCGATCGCCAACGGTTCAGTAGATTCGCGAGTCAGCTACAAAATCGACATCGGCAGCAAAAACATCCTCAACTTCGGCAAGTTGCACTCGGCCAACAAATTTCTCGATCGCCTTTATGAAGTTTACCACAAAAACACGGGCGAAAAGCTAGCAAAACCGACATTTGACATCACCTTAGATGAGCCTGTTGTCTTCGCCCACAAAACGCTGTCATCCCGAACAAAAATCACCAAAGTTGACGACTTGATGAAACTGATTTTTGATGAGTTTTTGGGGTTGGAGGATAACGGAATTGTTAGCGCTACTTTAGCCAAAGTGGGTGCAGATAGTTTGCTGCGCCTTTTGCAAGCGAAATGGCAGGGAGAAGATGTCAAGCGAGACGAATTTGTCGCTGCTTTAGCTAATGCGAATGAGCGACTGGAAGCTTATGCTGAAAAAGTGTACAGGGAAAAAGTTTCACCGCTGGTTTTCTATATCGGTTCTACTGGACTTATCCCGGATGAAATGGAGGCAAAAGCGGCGACTGCTGAGGAAATTAATTCTAAATACGGCAACTTGCAATTTTCTAAAGATGAGCAAGAGGGGATGTTTTTTGAAGTGGGAGACTGCATTATTAGCGTGTATGCTAAGAATGAGTATTTCACTGTAGGGAAGTAGGAATTAGGGTGGGCTTTTGCCCACCTTGGTTAAATATTTTTATTGGAAGGGCGATCGATTCCACGCCGGAGATTTTGCTGAGAGTTGACCAAGAATTTCAAAGGTGGTACCCGCCACGTAATTTATCCGTGGAATCAATCCAAAATCTCAAATCTAAAATCCTCAAGCCCCCGAATTTATCCGTGGGTTCAATCCAAAATCCAAAATCTAAAATCTAAAATAGAATGACTGCTTTACTGCATCAGTTTGTGGAAATTATTACCAGGGCGATCGCAAGATGATTGGGAACATCTCAAATTTGCAAATAGACTGCTAAGCTGTCGCGCATTTAAATTGTATATTCAGGGCGGGCGGGACGCCCATCCCACAAGAACCATCACGCATTCTAAGTTATTTAATTCTCATTCCATATCCGTTATTTTTCGATAAAATATATTGCAAATCGACTTTTTACATCTATTGAAGAGCTGGAGTATTTATTGCAGATCCTCTTAAATGAAGGACAATTAATAATTAAATGGGGTCGCCAAATCAAAAACAAGGGTAATGCTTGTATAGTTTAAATATGCAACAGCTTATCTCAAAAAAAAATAGGCTAGCCATATTTCACAGCGCCTATCTCTATCCAAATTTTAATGGTTCCCCGCAACGCCGTCTTACCTCAGCTTTTGACCTGGTATTTTACCAGGTGGGTACCGTTGGCTCGGACTTAAAGTTTCTGGGTACAAGCCCAGTTTACTGCTGTCCAAACATCTTGATTCCCGAGAGTTAAGAGTTATAGATCAAAAAAACATTATTGGCAGTCACCAACGTCGCAGTAGAACCTTTATTAAATATATACCAACTAACCCGATTTTGGCAAGCTTCGAGCAATTTAACTTGCATACCAGATGGATTCTACGGTTTGAGCGATCGCCAGTGCTTGCGATCGCCCCTGAGCCACCAAATCCGCGTCGATCACAACTGTAACGTGACCGAGTTTGCGGCCGGGACGCGATTCTTTCTTACCATACCAATGGACAAAAGCACCACTAATTTGTGCCAGTTGTTGTCTTTTTGCTAAATAATCGGACTGGGCAGACTCGTAGCCTAGCAAATTTACCATGACAGCGCCTGCACATTTCAGAGCCGAATTACCTAAAGGCAGTTGACAAACTGCGCGCAAATGCTGTTCAAATTGGGAAGTTTCGCAAGCATCGATCGTAAAATGTCCCGAGTTGTGAGTGCGGGGTGCAATTTCATTGACTAACAGCTTATTGTCGGCGGTTAAAAATAATTCAATGCCGAATACGCCGACAGCTTGCAAACTGTTGAGGAGAGTGCGGGCGATCGCACAAGCTTCATTTTTCACCTCTAAACTAATATCAGCGGGCGCAATCACCAGATGACAAACCTGATTTTGCTGCTGAGTTTCCACGATCGGATAAGTCGCAATTTCCCCATTTGCCGATCGAGCTGCAATCACAGCCAACTCGCGATCGAACGGCACAAACTCTTCCACTAGCAAAGACTGACCTTGGAGTGTAGCACGAATTGACTCAAAACTCCCCCGATCCTTAACAATAAAAGTACCTTGGCCGTCATAACCGTGGCGGCGAACTTTGACGACAAAGGGAAAGTCGATCGATCCAGCATCCGAGTCTCCTGCAATCTGCACGCTGTCGGAAACAGAAATTGCCGGAAAGTCGATCGCCACCGAATCAAACAATTCCGGGGGCAAATCCGCGCTGCAATCCCATTCCCAAAACCTCGGAGTTGGCAAACCCAAACCTTGTAAATAACAGCGCTGAACGTACTTATCCAACAAAGGAGAAAGCGACGACAAACTCGGCTGAAATAACACACCTTGCTGTTCTAGTGGCAGCAAACCATCTAAATTTACAAACTCATTTTCAAAAGTAATAACATCGCATCCAGCCGCCAATTGAGCCGTAGCCAAAACATCATCAACAGCAGCCAAAACAGCACCAGCAGCAACAGAAACGGCCGGGTCAGTAGCATGGGGAGTTTGCACTACCAATTCAATACCTAGCGCCCTAGCAGCATCCCCCATCATTCCAGCTAGCTGGCCGCCGCCGACAACGCCCACCCGCTTAAATTTGGCAGACGAACTCGCAGCGGTTTGATTTGATTTCATGTGAGTAAAATTCCGCAGAGTCAACCTGCCTATCTTATCGCTATTTGTCGCCGGATGAATTACAGTAATTGCAGAGTTAAAAGCCAGAAAATAGTTTTAATTGCAGGATTAAATCGAGGCAGAACCTAGAAAAATTGGGCAGCTAAAGTCTTTAATTATTGCACGCTCCCAGCCATTGAGAAACAGCCGTCGAACCCCACTCCTCCAGAAAAGTGCCACATCTAGCAATTCCCTAGCGCCAAGCATGGCATAATTGACAGCACTGCAAAAAGCAGATAGACAGATGCCAACACTGAAAATCAGACATTCAGGGAACAAAATTTATAGGTGAGGATACTGTGAAAGTTTTAGTTGTGGGAAACGGAGGTCGCGAACACGCGATCGCAAAAAAACTGCTAGAATCTACGCGGATTAAACAAGTATTCTGCGTGCCTGGGAACGGCGGCACAGCTACCACCCCAGGCTGTCAAAATCTGTCGCTCAACATCGACGACTTCCAAGGCATCGAACGCTTTGCGATGGTCAACAACATCGGATTAGTCATCGTCGGCCCCGAATTGCCCCTATCGCTAGGCATCGCCGACTATTTCCAACAGCGAAAAATGATGATTTTCGGCCCCACCAAAGCCGGCGCCCAAATTGAATCCAGCAAATCCTGGGCCAAAGAACTGATGCTCGAAGCAGGCATCCCCACACCCAAAGCTGCCGTATTTACAGACGCAGAAGCAGCCAAAGCATACGTTCTGGAACAAGGAACCCCAATAGTCATTAAAGCAGACGGACTCGCATCAGGCAAAGGAGTCACCGTTGCCACCACCGTCAAAATGGCTCACAGCGCCATCAACACCATTTTCCGAGGCGAATTCGGCACCGACAACATCCGAGTCGTCGTCGAAGAATTCTTAACCGGTCAAGAAGTCTCGATTCTCGCCCTCACCGACGGCATCACAGTGGAACCGTTGCTGCCGGCCCAAGACCACAAAGCTATCGGCGAAGGCGACCAGGGAGCCAACACCGGCGGTATGGGAGCCTACGCCCCAGCGCCCATTGTCACCCCGGAACTCATGGAAAGGATTCAAGAAGAAATTCTCGAACCCACCCTCTCCGCACTGCAAAAACGCAAAATCGACTACCGGGGTGTACTCTACGCAGGTTTAATGATTACCCCCGACGGAGAACCCAAAGTCTTAGAATTCAACTGCCGTTTCGGAGATCCCGAAACTCAAGCGGTTTTGTCACTGCTGGAAACGCCTTTAGAAGATTTGGTGCTCGCCTGCTGTCAGCAGCGTCTCGGTGAATCTTCTATTCGCTGGAAGTCGGGGGCCTCTGTTTGCGTAGTTTTGGCTTCTGGGGGCTATCCTGGAAGTTATCAAAAAGGCAAAGTTATTACAGGTATCGAGGAAGCTGAAGCCAAAGGAGCAGAAGTCTTTCACGCCGGCACCCAGTTGAAGCACCAGCAGTTGGTGAGCGACGGCGGCCGGGTTTTGGGCGTCACCGCAGCGGGAGAAACTTTGGAACAAGCTATCTCCACAGCTTATGCAGCAGTTGATTGCATCCAATTTGAAGGCGTCTACTGCCGTCGGGACATCGGTCGCCGAGCTCTGGGCGATAAAAATTAGGAATTGCGACATCGACCGCCATCCGAAAGCCAAGCAATCTCAATGTAGAAATGTAACAATGAAGTTTGGTATCTCTGCGGTGGCGGTAGCGGACAAGTCGCATCAGAAAATTTTATCTGAAGCCAACTGAATTTATCTTGCTTTTAATATTGAACGGGTGAACTGGTGAAATGCTGGCCATACTAAACAAAATCGGAGAAATTATTGCCCGCTGGTGGTCGGATTTTACCCTCCAGACCCGCCTGATGGCCGCTGCTACCCTCGTAGTGTCGTTAATTATGAGTGGCCTGACATTCTGGGCCGTGAATACTATCCAGCAAGACGCCCGACTTAACGATACTCGTTACGGCCGCGACCTCGGCTTGCTGTTGGCAGCAAATGTGGCGCCGCTGATTGCCAACAACGATCGCTCCGAAGTCGCCCGCTTTTCCCGCCAATTTTACAGCAGCACCTCCAGCGTCCGCTATATGCTTTACGCAGACGAAGCGGGAGATATTTTTCTGGGGATACCCTTTTCGGAATCCGAGGTGGAGACTTCCCTGACACTGCGCCGCCAGATCAAACTTCCCGATAATTTTCTCGCCGATATTGAGGCGAGAAATTTAACTTCTTTGCCTTTGGTGCGGCAGCATTTGACCCCCGATGGAGAAGTTACCGATGTATTTGTGCCGTTAATTCATGAAGACAAATATTTGGGAGTTTTGGCGATCGGCATTAACCCAAATCCCGCAGCAGTTATATCTTCAAATCTGACTAGGGATGTCACTTTAGCAGTATTTGTGACTATTTGGGTGATGGTCATTTTGGGGGCTGTATTTAATGCCCTGACAATTACTCAGCCGATAAAACAATTAGTCTTCGGGGTCAAAAACATTGCCAGCGGGAATTTTAAGCAGCGAGTTGACCTGCCTTTAGGCGGAGAATTGGGCGAGTTAATTGGCAGTTTTAATGAAATGGCCCAGAAACTCGAAAGTTATGAAGAACAAAATATTGAAGAACTGACAGCGGAAAAAGCTAAGTTAGAAACTTTGGTATCAACGATTGCTGATGGCGCGCTTTTATTAGACGCAAATTTGCAGGTGATTTTAGTTAATCCGACAGGGATGCGGATTTTTGGATGGGAAGGCAAAAATGCGCTTGGAGTAAATGTTCTCAACATTTTGCCTTCGGAAGTGCAGCAGGAGTTGGCTAGACCTTTGCAGGAAATAGCTGCGGGCGATCGCGACGGCGGCGAATTTCGCATCTCCATGAGCGAACCAGTTAACCGTACAATTCGCATTGTTTTAACTACAGTCATTCTGCACAAAGCGCCCGGTGCCGAACCGCTGTGCAGAAGCTGCATCCGCCACGAGCAAAATACCTGTACCGAACCACAACGCCCGGTAGCTGTAGAGTGTACTTTCTACGAGCAAACCTCCAAGCATCAAGGTTCCGGAAATTACCGAGAAAGTCTCAAAGGCATTGCAATGACAGTGCAGGACATTACTCGGGAAGTAGAACTAAATGAGGCTAAAAGCAATTTTATCAGCAATGTTTCTCACGAATTGAGAACGCCTTTATTTAATATCAAATCTTTTATCGAGACTCTGCACGAGTACGGAGAAGACCTTCTAGAAAGCGAGCGCCGGGAATTCCTAGAAATTGCCAATCGAGAAACCGATCGACTAACTCGTTTAGTAAACGACGTGTTAGACTTGTCGCGACTGGAATCCTGTCGAGTTTATCACTTGGAAGCTGTTGACCTACCGCAAGCTGTGGAACAAACCCTGCGGACTTATCAGTTAAATGCTAAGGATAAAGGCATTGAATTAGAGCAAGAAGTTGACCCGTATTTGCCGCCTGCTTTAGGTCATTACGATTTGCTGCTGCAAGTATTTGCAAATTTAGTAGGAAATGCCTTAAAATTTACTGAGTCCGGCGGCAAGGTGGCAATTCGAGCGTATTTGCTAGAGTCGGAGACGCCCACCTACAAAGACGGTCAATCCGTCAACCAAAACTTGTCACCGGATGCTAAACATTTTCCGGTAGTGCGGATCGAAATTTCTGATACTGGGATTGGCATAGATCCTGAAGACCAACAAGCAATATTCGATCGCTTTTTCCGGGTAGAAAACCGAGTACACACTTTAGAAGGAACGGGATTAGGTCTTTCTATTGTCAGAAACATTATTGACAAGCACCACACTAAAATTAATTTAGTTAGCGAAGTTAATGTGGGTACGACTTTCTGGTTCGACTTGGCAGTTTATCAGCCGCAACAAACAGTAGAGATGGAAAATTCTTGGCCCGTGGAAGCAACGGTGGAGAGTGAAACAATTGCGAGTCATATTAAGTGAGCCCACTTAATTAAACGTAAAACGCGATCGGTGTTAAAGCCCCGACTTCTTTAAGAAGTGGGGGATATGCCTATTCTTTGTAAAGATTCTCCTAATAGGCCTGACCAAACGCTGACATCATCAGGGTGGATTATCCTTAGCTGTCCTATCTAAGCTCAATTTTACCGATAAAACTACATACCAACACCAATAAGTACCAACCCCCAATAGTCCCCCCTCTGTCAAATTGGTCATTAGCATAAATGTTAATAAATACAAAGGCAAACCTGACTCTGGAAAAGTTCCTTTAACTAGGTACTTTATACCTCTAAATATATTATTCAAAAATGACCCAATAAACAACAAGAGTCCGGCCCAACCCAGTTCGCAAAGTATATCAATAAAACCATTGTGAGAGTGGGGTGGCACAAAACCAGTTTTAGCTACTACAATTCCGTAAGCGGGATTTTCCGAGCGACGCCACCACTGCCAAAATCCTTGTATTCCATAACCAAATATGGGATTGTTTTGATTAATTCGATCAATAATTAAAGGCCAAAAATCGGTTCTACCTGTTAAAGTCATATCTTTTTTCAAACCATCCACAATAATAGCCTCTAAATTATTTAATACCAAAATACTTATACCTATACTACCGACCAAAAATAAGATAAAGCAGAGAAAAGCCCATTTTACAGGTAATTTTTTTAAGAGGGCTAAATAACTCCACAAACTGATTAATACCACTGTCAAAATCCGACTAGCACCACTACAACCTTTTTGCAATCCTACTAAAGCTATTAAAGTTATAAATAATGATAAATATCGATACTTACGATCCTTAAAAGCATATAAAAGCCATAAAGAAGCTGTATTAGCCATTTGAAAAGAAAAAGGGTTTTTATGACCTAAAACTCCTGTCCAACAACCGTCTGGCGCTGCATTTGTTTTCACAAGTGACCATAAAGCTAATAAACCAGTTAGCCATCTCAATAATCCATAAATTTCTAACCAACTATACACTTTCCCTACATAAATAGAAGCCAGTGTTACTACCCAAATAGCAAAAATAGCCCTAAAAGTAATTTCAGGAGTTTGTGACCACAAGCCCGATAAAGTCATAATCAACAAAAACAAACCTAAAAAAATGTCTCCTGCTATCCATTTAATGCACATAGAAACTGTTTTTTGGGTAGTTTTAGTTAAGCGGGGAAATAGCATTAATATCATGCCCCCATAAATGGCAATTTGAGCAATCATCGTTGGGGGTGTAGTTTCTAAGTTGTAGAAAACGTTAGGATGGAGTTTGGTAAAGGGCATTGCCGTGATCCCCGAACCACCAGTGATGGTAAAAAAAAGTATGCCCACAAAAATCTTTTCTAATGTGCCACTCAATTTCGGATGGCGTGCAGCTAAAATATAAATAGTCACAAACACGATAAGCGTTAAACACAATAGCATCAACGCAAACATCGGCATTCTTAAAATATCTTTCATGGCTTTACCTCTATCATAAATTTGTTACTACCTATGAAATGGCTTACTCTCCGTGCTTTACAACTGCCACTGCTGGCGCTGGTACTCACTCTCTCCTACCCTCAAACCAACCTCGCTCAGTCGCCAGCCCCCGCAACAAGTATTAATACTGATTACTATCTAGGTGGTGGAGACAATATTAAAATTGATATCTACGATCTGCCTCAGCTTAGTGGGGAGTATCAAATTCCCGCTGGGGGAGCTATTCAAATCCCCATTATTGGTAGTGTTTCCCTTCAAGGATTAACTTTAGAACAGGCAGCCCAAGTTATCACTAGAGCTTATGGTAAGGTCGTAAAAAGACCTTTAGTTACAATCAGCTTACAAGCTGCCCGCCCGCTTAATATTTGGTTATCGGGTGAAATAAGTCGTCCGGGCTCTTACTTATTACCCCTAGCTAATGGAGGTGGAACTAGACCATCGATTCAGTTTCCCACGCTTCCTCAAGCTTTAGAAAAAGCTGGGGGTATTCGAGCTAGCGCTGATATTCGACGAGTAATTGTGCGGCGTCGGCTTACGGCTAACAAAGAAATAACTATCACTTATAATCTGTGGGATTATTTACAAACTGGTCAGAGCAGCCAAGATATCACGTTGCGAGATGGAGATCAAATCTTGGTTCCCCCTCAAGAAACCATTAATTTAGCAGAAACAAATCAACTTAGTGAATCTAATTTTTCTATACCAGCAGATCAACCCCGTACTGTCTCAGTATTCGGAGAGGTGAAGCGTCCGGGTAGATATGTAGCCATTGGTGGTGATACCCGAAATGGTGAAAGAACCAGCGGACAACCGACCATCATTCGATCTCTACAACTAGCTGGTGGCATAACATCAATCGCTGATATTCGGCAAATCCAACTCCAACGTTATACTAGAAGTGGCCAACAACAAATTAGAACTATTAACCTCTGGCAATATTTGCAAGAACAAGATACCTCTCAAGATACTATACTACAAGAAGGGGATATCATCTTTGTCCCGACAGCGACGGCGATCGACCCCGGAGAAGTTTCTGTTCTAGCTACTGCTAGCTTTGCTCCGGCGACTTTGCAAGTAAGTGTTATCGGAGAAGTCAATGCTCCGGGTGGACTCAAATTACCTCCTAATACTACCTTAAATCAAGCAATTATGAGTGCGGGAGGTTTTCGACCAAATCGCGCTAACTCTAGATATGTGGAACTGATCAGGCTAAATCCTAATGGCACGATATCTCGATCGCAAGTATCAATTAACTTTAATCAAGGAATCGACGCTCAAAGCAACCCACTGATTCAAGATAATGACATAATTATAGTGGCACGATCGAGGACTGCTATATTCGTAGACAACATTAATACTGTTTTCTCACCAGCTAGTAATATTATTGGTGGAATTCTCGTTCCCACCCGACTGATAGAGCTACTCAGACTATTCGGAAATTAGGAATTAAATAAGATTCTTGCTATGGATAAAAAACTGTTGTCTTCCATCAAAAATGACCTTAATGGTCAATATTTGTCTGCTCCCTCCGCTAATTACCTAGCTAGTACCCCAGCAGAGGATGACCAAGTTCTTGATATGAATTGGGTACTAGCTGTCATCAAACGTCGCCTTCTGGTGATGGGCATAGTAGCTGCCAGCATAGCTACTTTAAGCGGTAGTTTCGTGCTCAGGGCTGCCAAAAACTCTATTACTGAGTATGAAGGAAAATTCACAGTTTTAGCAGAACCGATTACGGCTGACGATCGGCTATCAAAACTATTGGTTCAAGCTCAAAATAACAGTTTAGGCATCACAGACTTGAACAAAATTAAATCATCAGCGGAAGACGGTTCCTCGGTGGATTATCAAAGTTTAGCGCGGGTTTTAAAAAGCCCAGAAGTGTTACTACCATTAGTCAATAAATTGCAAACAAAATATCCAAAATTTGACTATAAAAGTCTCAGTAGCCGCTTGACTATCCAACGTATTACTTTCTTGCGAGATGGGAAGCAGGGTGGTACTAAACTCATAGATATTAGCTATCGCGATCGAGATCCAAAGCGCATCCAATATGTGCTGGATGAAACTGCAAAATATTACCTAGAATATATGGATAAAGAGCGTTTGAAAGTTAGCAAACAAAGTATTGATTTTATAGATCGACAACTGCCCCCACTCCAGCAGAGAGTCGATAAATTGCAACAAGAATTACAAATGTTAAGGCTTCAGTATAACTTTAATCAACCCGAAGTACGCAGCCGCAGCCTATCAGATCAGCTCGATAATTTAACTAATCGTCGCCTAGAAGTGCAAGCACAACTGGCAGAAAGTAGGCTTCAATATGAAAGCTACAAAAAAAGAGCGTTAACGGGCGATAATCGTTGGATTGTTGATATTAGCCCCAAATCCTATGAAAATTTAATTAGCAAAGTAAATGAAATAGAGTCGCAATTAGCTTTAAGCTCTACTCAATTTTATGAAAATAGCCTTCCCATTCAATCTTTGCGGGAAAAGCAGCAAAGTTTGCGTGATTTAATCAAAAAAGAAGCTGATATTGTCCTCTTGCAGATGCAATCACAACTAAAACAGTTGGAAGCTCGCGAGCGATTGATAACTAATAGCCAAAATTCACTGCAAGCAAAAATCACTCAAATGCCTCAAGCTCAACTTCGCTATGATGACATACAATTAAAACTAGAACTAGCTAAAGATAATCTCAAACTCTTCCTCGAAAAACAAAAAACTTTACAACTAGATGCTGGTCAAATTGATGGCTCTTGGCAAATTATATCTAAACCACAGTTAATCACAAACGAAAATGGTGATTTTTACCCAGTAACAGAAAAACCAACCCGTCGCCACCTAGCCATTGCGATCGTTATTAGCACTTTACTAGGCATTGCTATAGGTTTCCTAGTAGAAGTTTTAAATACTGTTTTCCATACTCCCGAAGAAATTAAATCAGCAACTAAACGCCCTATTTTGGGAGTCATTCCGATCGCCAAAGCGATGAAAATTAAATCTGGTCGAGGTGAACGTGTTCCAGCTAAATTCACTAGCGTAAGTTCAAATACTAACAGTGCAAGCTTAAAACGAATAATAGTTTCAAATTACAAAGATTTTCCTGTAGTCGAGGCATTTCACTACTTATACACAAATATTCAATTATTAAATGCTGAACACCCAATAAGTTCTTTAACCATCACTTCGACCATTAAAGGTGAGGGTAAGTCAACTGTAGCACTTTATTTAGCTAAAACTGCTTCTGCTGTTGGTAAACGAGTATTATTAGTGGATGCTAATATGCGTGTGCCTCAACTGCACACATATCTTGGCTTGTCAAATATGAAAGGTTTAAGTAATGTTTTAAGTTCTGATTTAAGCTTAAATGAGGCTATTCAGCGATTACCCGACGATGACAATCTTTTTGTCCTCACAGCAGGTACTATTCCCTCTGATCCAATTAAATTACTTTCTTCGAGAAAGATGCACTATTTAATGGAACAATTCCTAGCCTTATTTGATTTAGTCATTTACGATACACCACCTTTAATTGGTTTAGCAGACGGTCATTTACTAGCTTCTCAAACTGATGGTACAGTGCTGATAGTAAAAATAGAAAAAACCGATCGCGGGATGGTAAATAAAGCTTTAGATCAACTAAATGTAGCAGATTTTAAAGTCTTGGGAGTAGTAGCTAATGGGGTTAAATAACGAACGCTAAAAATGGAGTTAGATAGGGAAAGGAAGACGTAAGACTATTTGGGATTTTTGATGGGCGAGAGGTATTAACTTACTGGATAGGGGTTTGGAGTTAGCCTATATAGCAATCCTTGCAGGAGTCGTAAATTTTTTACCCCACCCCAACCCTCCCCTTGGTAAGGGGAGGGAGTAAGAAATTCCTAAATGATGCGACGATTGCTATAGTGGGATTCTTTTGGGAAACTGGTATAAGAAGTCGATGTAAAATGCAAAATAAGTAAATCAACTTAATTAAACGTAAAACGATCGCACTCTTACCACCCCGACTTCTTAAAAGTCGGGGTGGTAATTAGATCAAGACTTAAGAAAGAGTCTTTCTAGCACGTTCCGATCGCTCTTCTGCAGTCTCCATAACATCCGCCATCTTATCCACCATTTCCCCTGGGTAATTTTCTAGTACCCGGGTAGAAAGTGAAATTCGGCCACGACTTTCATCGAGGTCAAGCACGATCGCTTTCAGGGGTTGACCGGGAGCAAACACCTTGCCAAGGTTATCAATATATTTTTGGCTGACTTGCTTGATGTGCAGCAAACCGCTAACTCCTTCCAAGTCCACAAACACGCCAAAAGGCTTGATGCTGCTGACTTTTCCTTCCACCAACTGACCAATTTGCAAGTCCTTGAAAGCATTCGATTGAGTGGCCATCCGCTGGGAAAGTACGAGTTTTTCCCGTTCGCGATCGACCTCCAAGAAATTAACGCTCAAAGATTGACCGATCAGCGATTCTAGGTTATCGCGATCGACTAAGTGCGATCGGGGAATAAAGCCGCGCATTCCCTGAACATCTACAGTCACGCCGCCCTTATTTGCGCCAGAAACCCGCACCTGAAGAACTTTACCGGTTTCCTGCAATTCCACTAAATCTTCCCAAGCTTGCTGAATTTGTAACTGCCGCAGAGACAAGGTAACTTGGCCATCGGCATCTTGTTCGCGGATAATCAAAAAGTCCCGTTCCTCGTCCAGCGGAACCACTTCCGACAAATCCGTTACTGTTCTCAAAGCAGCCTCTTCGATCGGCAAAAAAGCCGAAGACTTGCCGCCGATATCAACATACGCGCCGTTTGAGTCGTACTCGAACACTTTGCCGCGCACTACTTGTCCCTTCTGGAATTCGTAATTGTGCTGTTCGAGGGCTTTAGCAAAATCATCCATTGAAAAGGATGGTTTTGCGCTTTGAGAACCTGTAGATTTGGAATTCATGTCAGTTTAGTTGTCAGTTGTCAGTAATTTAGTTGTCTGTTGTCAGTAGAAAAATTTTCCCACCCGGACCATCGGACTATCGGACCATCTCCCCATCTCCCCATCTCCCACTCTCTAAGCTGGTTGAAGTTGCTGTTGACACTCCCCTGCCTGAAGGCGAGGGGATTCTTAAGAACCGCAATCAAGCGTGGATCTTGATTCGTAATGGCTGTGCCAAACAGCCTCTAGACAGTCCGGTAAAACCATTCTGCTTACTTTTTCTGCCAATATTTGCAGCACCATTACAATCAGCGTTAATCAAATGTCCTTCCCAAGTCCGATACAATCCGCGCTTAACACGCTTGCCAGAAAATTGGTAAGTTGCTGGTTTGCCGGCATTGTAGACAGGCAAATCGTCACCATCCAAAGCGCTAGCTTTGCTTGTATACGATTCTTCCTGTTCAAGGTAGAGCAAGCCGTAACGCTCACAAAGCGATTTCAGCTTACCTCTCAAAGTATGAAAAGGAATTTGGACAAAGTTCTGATTGTTGCGACTGCTAATATTGATTTCCTGCTTCTGGCCCAAATTGAACCCGACAATCACGCGCTCAATTTTCTGGGCAATGCAATGGTCAATAATCAGCCTTGCCGTTTTGCTGAGATAGTCCCTAACTTGATTGTTTCGATTGACAAGCAATCTAGCTTGACGCTCAGTTATCCGCTCAATCTTTTGTCTATCTTTGATAGATTGCAATCTGGCATTTTCTTTGTTGAACCACTGGTTAATAGATTTAAGTTTACGACCATCCACAATAAAGGATGCCCCATTGGTGTCAACGCAAGTAGCCAAATTGTCCAATCCCAAATCAATGGAAATAGCGCTATCAACGACTGTTTCAACAGGTTCTGGTTCAACCTGGGAAACAAACTCGACTTCAAAGAATCGAGCATTGTACTTAGAATGTATCCGAACTTCTTTGATAGCTTCAGGATTAAGTCTCTCAGGGAATGGAATAGATACCGCTCCAAACAGCTTCTTGAAAGCATTTGACATCGGTACATTAAACCGTCCGTCCTTAACCACGATCCGAGGAATTATCAATACAAAGTAGCCATCTTTGGGTAAGTAGTGAGGCAATCTCACCTTCGGTTGATAGCGGCCAGATTTAACAGCGCTAATCAAGGCATAGAAACTGTGAAACGTTCTGTCTACTACTTTCAAAGTCTGTTGAGCAATATCCGTGTTTAGCAAACGATAGTTCTCGTTTTCTTTGCACAGATGGTAGGCAGATTCGTAACGCAAGTGTTTGCGCTCCTGAAAGTAGTATTGTCGAACAGTGTAAAGCCCTACATTGTAGAGATTTTTGCTAAGACGACACAACTCTCGCAGTGCCAAAAACTCAGACTTGTTTAGATTGCGGATTTGGTTCTTTTGAGTCAGGTACATCCTATTGGTCTCGCTGCATATTCTATTCTACAGCGAAACCTCTCAACTTTCTGGTTAAATTGCGGTAAAAAGGCAAAGCCGTCCTAGAAGGACGGGGTTTCCACCCATATTTTCTGATGAAATAGCTGCTTCACCTGCCTCCACGAATCGGCTGCTGCCGTAGCGTCGTAACTGCCGCGGTGGTCGCAGAAGAAGCCGTGATCGGCATTGTAGCGGAAAATTTGGTGAGAAATACTGTGTTTTTGCAATTCGGCGGCGATTTGGTCAACTTGTTCTAAGGGAATGCTGGGGTCTTGAGTGCCAAAAAAGGCGTAGAGAGTGCCTTTAATGTCTGCTGTGCGGGCGATCGTGGGGGTGCCGCCGCCGGGGGTTTGGGTGGCGATACCGGCGCCGTAGAACGACGCTGTAGCCTTGATTTCGGGCAAAGTAGCGGCAAGGTAGGCGACGTGCCCTCCAAAGCAGAAACCGATGCAGCCAAAACCTTCTGGTTTGACTGAGGGTAGAGTTTTGAGATAATCGATCGTGGCTTGGATATCGCCGAGAAGTTCGGAAGCGGTGGTTTTTTCTTTGTATTCTCTGCCGATTTGGATGGCTTCGGGTGTGTAGCCGGTTTCAAAGCCGGGGGCTTGACGCTGGTAGATGGCTGGGGCGATCGCCACATATCCTTCTTTTGCTATTCTTTCAGTAACTTCGCGGATGTGCGAGTTGACGCCAAAGATTTCTTGAATCACGATAACTGCGGGAAATTGCCCTGGGGAGGCTGGCTGGGCTAGGTATGCAGCTATTTGTAAATCCCCGTTAGGAACTGTGATGTTTTCGGTGCTAATTTCGGCTTTTGTCATAAGTAATTTTAAGGTAAATGCCACTCTACTGATTTTAAGTTAATTTGGGGATTGTGTATGCAATTTGCCAATAATGTTTTTCGGAACGGCGAAGCACAAATACCGCAAATATGGCAGGTTAAACTTCGCTACTTATTGAATGTTTAGGTTTCGCTGAATAAGTTAGGGAAAATCACTCCTAGCAATTAATTGGAGATTCAATTTCGGTAAAATATAAGTTGTGGTCTGTGATTTTCTAAAGCATAGATTTTGATAAGTCTAGGACTTGGCAGCTTTTATCTGGCTCTTTTGTGAGATTTTAGAGATAAGTGTCTAAGCCGTTAGCTGTTGAATATGAGCTAATTTTTTTTGATAGATCGGAGTTGTTTTTTAATCGCTTTGCTTTCTGGTTGGCGGAATAGTTTGAGGAGATTGATTCCGGCTAGGACTCAAGTCTAAGTTACGATCGCCATGCCGAACAAAGTCATGCAACCAGTTGAGGAGATTGATTCCGGCTAGGACTCAAGTCTAAGTTACGATCGCCATGCCGAACAAAGTCATGCAACCAGTTGAGGAGATTGATTTCGGCTAGGACTCAAGTCTAAGTTACGATCGCCCCGCCGAACAAAGTCATTTACTCGGGGCGAAGCCTATTTCGCAGCCCAAAAAGTCTAAGTTACGATCGCCATGCCGAACAAAGTCATCCAACCAGTTGAGGAGATTGATTCCGGCTAGGACTCAAGTCTAAGTTACGATCGCCACGCCGAACAAGGTCATCCAACCAGTTGAGGAGATGGATGGAGGCTAGGACTCAAGTCTAAGTTACGATCGCCCCGCCGAACAAAGTCATCCAACCCAAGGAAGACAGTATTTGGTTTTTTCCGCTGTGCGCTTGCTGTCAGGGTAAGATCGAAGGTATTGGTGGGGTAGTGCCAGTGGATCGCACAATATTTTTTGCCTAGTTTCCGTGAACCGGTAGGTGTTAAAATAGGGGCATCAAATTTTTCGGCTCAAACTCATGTGCAGCAAGAGTTTGATGCCCCTCGTCTGAAAAAAACATTCACGGAAAATCTGTAAGCTTTACAGGATAAGGTTTTGGAGTGAATATGAAATTTTTGGTATTGACAACCCGAAGGCTGGAATGGTACTTTTGTTTTAGATTCACGGAACTGCACCTTGAAAACCAAATACACCCAGGCTTCTGGAACGGGCGGCCGGAAAAAACCTAAAACCCTATCAGGGATTGAAACAAAGCAACAATGAGAGGACTTGGGGCAACTGGTGCAACTAGCCGGAAAAAACCTAAAACCCTATCAGGGATTGAAACCTCGCCACACGCCCCCAACACCGCCGCACTGATCAGCCGGAAAAAACCTAAAACCCTATCAGGGATTGAAACACATCTATTGACATTTTCTTTTTCCTCCTAATTGCGCCGGAAAAAACCTAAAACCCTATCAGGGATTGAAACGTGCAAAATTATCAGGAATCCCGGCAACAGCGGGTAAGAATGCCGGAAAAAACCTAAAACCCTATCAGGGATTGAAACTAAAATTTGATACCGAATCCAAAATTGAGCAATCTAAAGCCGGAAAAAACCTAAAACCCTATCAGGGATTGAAACAGATCACTCATCGTGTAATAACTACCCTCTTCAGTCACCGCCGGAAAAAACCTAAAACCCTATCAGGGATTGAAACTTTCTGGGGAATTTGAAGAGGAGGAGGATGACTGCCGGAAAAAACCTAAAACCCTATCAGGGATTGAAACATGACTCCTTTGTATTCACGCCAATTTCGCAGGCCGGAAAAAACCTAAAACCCTATCAGGGATTGAAACTGTGCCAGCTACGATTTCGGGAACACTAGCGCCGAGCCGGAAAAAACCTAAAACCCTATCAGGGATTGAAACGATGAATCGAACCGGGTCGAATGTGATTCGATTCGCCGGAAAAAACCTAAAACCCTATCAGGGATTGAAACCTACAGCTAGTACGCAAGGAGGTACGACATTAGTCGCTCAGCCGGAAAAAACCTAAAACCCTATCAGGGATTGAAACGCCGCGTCAGTCCACTTATGAACTGATGTAAAGCTGCCGGAAAAAACCTAAAACCCTATCAGGGATTGAAACAGAGAATGGGGGGTTGATGAAGACGGTTTTACTCCAGCCGGAAAAAACCTAAAACCCTATCAGGGATTGAAACCAATGGGGAGAGGGAGGGCGAAGTGCAGGGCGATCGGCCGGAAAAAACCTAAAACCCTATCAGGGATTGAAACGCTGCAAACAAGAAGGCAACAAAGGAGCTAGGGGTGCCGGAAAAAACCTAAAACCCTATCAGGGATTGAAACTGATACCTAAGTCTCGCAATAAAGAGCAAATCTCAAGCCGGAAAAAACCTAAAACCCTATCAGGGATTGAAACAATATCGCCCACTATACCTACAAGTCAGAAGAAGAAGCCGGAAAAAACCTAAAACCCTATCAGGGATTGAAACCTGCGGGAAATTCCTCACTGGTGTAAATTCCCGAAGCCGGAAAAAACCTAAAACCCTATCAGGGATTGAAACTTAGAAATGGAGCCCGGCTACTTTGAAAATAATTTCGCCGGAAAAAACCTAAAACCCTATCAGGGATTGAAACGCCCGAAAACCTTTCTACTACAATTGGATTTTCCCTGCCGGAAAAAACCTAAAACCCTATCAGGGATTGAAACCGCAGAATTGGATTTAAAGCCGCTTCGATCGATAGCGCCGGAAAAAACCTAAAACCCTATCAGGGATTGAAACTGGAATAAATGAACTGGGGTTCCTTGCTTAATTGTGTGCCGGAAAAAACCTAAAACCCTATCAGGGATTGAAACAGGCATCGATCAACCACCAAAGGACGACGGCATAGAGCCGGAAAAAACCTAAAACCCTATCAGGGATTGAAACGCTAGAAAGTTTGCCCACTCTAAATAACTGGTCAGCCGGAAAAAACCTAAAACCCTATCAGGGATTGAAACCATAAGCAGCGTGAGGATCTAAAACTATTACCTCGTGTCGCCGGAAAAAACCTAAAACCCTATCAGGGATTGAAACCATCCAAGATTTCATCCAAGATTGCTGCGACAAATTCGAGGAAGCCGGAAAAAACCTAAAACCCTATCAGGGATTGAAACGGTGGCAACCACGCCACGAACGAATTGCTCGCAGAATGCCGGAAAAAACCTAAAACCCTATCAGGGATTGAAACTGTAGGTTGAAGAAATTTAACAAAACTCAGTCAATAAGCCGGAAAAAACCTAAAACCCTATCAGGGATTGAAACTGAGCCTTTAACTGGGTTGCCTTCATCATTCAGCCGGAAAAAACCTAAAACCCTATCAGGGATTGAAACCTTGCATTTTCGATCGCTTGCTGGCGTTCGTATTGCCGGAAAAAACCTAAAACCCTATCAGGGATTGAAACTTGAGTTAGTAATTGACACAGCGACAGGCGCTGCTTATGCTGCCGGAAAAAACCTAAAACCCTATCAGGGATTGAAACCGATTCGATCGGCGTCCCTTCTGATTTAAATAACGCCGGAAAAAACCTAAAACCCTATCAGGGATTGAAACATTTTTGGACACAAGAAAAACTAACCAAAGTTTACTTAGAGCCGGAAAAAACCTAAAACCCTATCAGGGATTGAAACATGCTATCCATAAAATAGAGAAAAGAATAGAAGCAATAGAGTGCCGGAAAAAACCTAAAACCCTATCAGGGATTGAAACGAATAAGATTGAACCGAACGGGTGCTATCAACACCCGCTTATGCCGGAAAAAACCTATTTCCCCATCTAGGGCTTGAAACGCCCAAACTACAAAATTATTGGCTCAAAAATAGACCTCTCCTCTCTCTTTTTATCTCCTCCCATAACCTCAAGCAATCGATCGACTACACGCCTCCAAGTAAAATTTTCAGCCACAAAAGCCGGGCCCGCAACCCTCGCTTTCGCAGCCAATCCAGGCTGTTCGATCGCCCTGCACATCAAATCAATCAAATGTTCCCCATCAGGAGCTAAGATAAATAAGGTTTCCCCGTCACTCACCACAGCCGTAAATTTACTCTCAATCCGCTGTGCAAAGTTCGATCGCGTAAAATCATCCGTAGGGCCGCCCGCAGTGCAAATAACCGGCAAACCACAAGCGGCAGCTTCCAACACCGGCAGATTAAAACCTTCTGCCAAATAGGGAGAAACATAAACATCTGCTGCTTGGTAAAACTCTGCTATTTGAGCAAAAGATAGCTGGCTACCAGTATAAATTAATCTTGGTAAAACCCTCGCTCTTTCCGCATCGTTGAGCACAACTCGGCAGGCTTGGGCAATCTCGTCTCTCGACGGATAAAGCAGTTCAGAACCTTTTAAAACTAATCTCGCATCTGGATATTTGTCAACTACCGCAGCGAAGGCTTTTAATAAAGGGCGAATACCTTTGCGATCCGTTTGTCCTCCGATGTTTAAAAATATAAAATAGTTTGACCAGCCCAAGCTTTGGCGCAGTGATTGACGCCGATCGCCCGCAGCAGGATAATAAATCTTAGGATCGACTCCCAAAGGTACGACGGCAATGCGATCGGCCTCAACACCGCTGCGAATTAAGCCAGCTTTTGACCAAGCTGAAGGTGTAATAATTTTCGTTTCTGAGTTAACCGCAGTTTCGGCGATCGACTTAACACCCATCCCCTGTAATACTGAACTCGTAATAATCCCCCATTCTGTCGCTGCAAATACCCAAGTTTGAGCGCTGCTGGATGCCGAGAAGTCCCACGGGCAGTACATTCGCAGAGTAACATCCGCTGACTGATTTACCGCAGGGCTCTTAATGCTGCGAAGTAATGTTTCATTTGGGCGATCGAATAAACTAATTTTCGTCTCCCAAGCTGGGTCAATGTAGGGCATATCGCGGTGAAAAAGCTCAATTTGTCCTCGCGGGCGATTCCCTACGGGATAGCTGCGCCGCGCGTGCATTTCCAGCAGTTGAAATTGATTGGCTACGCAATAGGAATGATAAATAAAACGCCAGCCTTCAACAATAATCTGCAATTCAAAACTCCCGCTTTTGGAATTAAAAATTCACCTAATAATCAGAAATTGGTAATTAGTAATTAGCCAGCATAAATTACCAATTACGAATAATTCAGGAGCCAGAATCCAGAACAGTTTCTGTGGGACAGGATGGAGAATCGAGCTTTAAATCCCGCGATTTTAATCGTGGACACCAAAAAATTCTTTCCGTGACAGTTACCCCTGACTTCAGGCATAGGTATGCTTAATCCAGTCTTCTTTCTTCTGATATCATATCGGATGGATATCGAGCGATTAAAAGGGCGGGTTTTTGAGATTGTCAATTATTGGCAGATATTTTTCGTGAACCCGCCCCTACCTTATTAGGCGTAATCTACTCGACATAATATGACTTCTGACTTCTGACTCCTTCTGCTCAATTACTAATTACCAATTCCTTACTTAATCACTTGCCAATCCATAATCCGCCACTGTCCCTCTTGGCGGATCAAGTCGTAGCGCACCCGCAGGTTTTCATTGCGGGAAGAAACGAGTTGAGAACGATCGAACACTTCGGCTTTTTCCGCGACTTGGGCATCTACTTGGGCGCGATCGGGATTAGTCGGATTTGTGGTAACTCCATTAACTTGCAGCTTGTGTACATAACGCTGGTGCGCGTTGTTACGCTGTTGAGCTTCTGCCATTAATTGCCAGCGAGACAAAGCCGGTTCTGTGAGAACTTGCTTTAATTCTTCGACAGCGTGATTGGGGCCCAAAGCCGCTGCTTTCGCCGATAGCCAGCTTTGAACTATTTGTCCGGCTGATTCCTCAGTGATTGCTCCCGATACTGCGCCTGTGGCGCTCGGTTCTGGGGTTGGGGCCAAGGCAGGGATTTCTATGGGCGGTTCTTCCAGGCGAACGAGGGCTTGCTCTCCTTGGAGGGGGCCCGATAGGGCTTGCATCGCGCTAGCCAACAGACTGAGTATTAACCACAGGAATAACAGGCTCAGGACACCTGCCACTAGAAGCAAAGCCAGCTTGTTTGGAGGCATGGACTTGACTTGGGCGGTAATTTCTGTTGCCTTGGTGCGCGCTCGATCGACAAAATCGCCCTTTAGCCCCTTGCCACTTGCTCCGCTGCGCCCTGAATGTTGGCGTCTGCGATGTTTGGAAGTCGATTCTGCAGGGTGTGGCACTGTAGCTATCGGGAGAGAGACGGGGGCAACAGCGCTAGGCGCGGCCACCGTTGCCGGGGATTTCGCGCCAGAGGCTGCGGTGGAATCCGCGCCCGGTACGGGGGTCAACGTGACCGTACTGGCTCCCTGCTTGGCTGTGGGTGCCGGTGTGGGTATGGCAGCGGGCGATCGGCCTGCTGTCGGTTGCAGTCGCCCTGGAAGCTTGCCGGAGCGGGGCTGCACCACGACCCATTCGTTGGCGGTTTCTGCGTCCTGTGGCAAAGCTTCTAGGTAAGCTTGTACTTTCGGGTCAGCAAAGTAATCTTTCAAGGACACTGACTCGTTGGCCAAGTCGCGGAAGTGGGGAAACACTTCTTCTTGTAGCCAGTGTTCGGCGTACAAGCACAGTCCGGGCAACAAGTCGGGTGAATCTTGGGAATGTTCGCGAATGAAGGCCAGGGGTTCTTTTTCCGAACTCAGTTCCAGGGCTCTGCTGGCTTCTTCTGTCTGGCCCAGCAGCAGGGAACAGACGGCTTTTTCCAGGTGAACGTCTTGGCGGCGACCCAGTTGCATCAGCATCAGCTTGGCCCGACGGATCATCGATGGCTGTCTGGCGGCAAATCCTTGGGCTAACAAGGTGTAGACCGAGAGGTAAGTGGCGACTGCGGAGGGGCGACCGGCTTCGGCTTCAAATAGCGCCTGCTGCTCGCTGCTAGTTAGGTGTTTACGCATTTGCTGCACGAACCGGAGGAAGTCTTCTATTCCTAAACCCGATCGATCGTCTCCCGAACCGTCGATACCGCCTCGTTCTTGAAGCATTTCTCGCAGGATTTCCAGTCCCTTGCGACGCTCAGCGACTTTTTCTTCCGGAAGTGATAATAGCTCTAAAATGTTGTACGGACGGAGTTTGTATATGTCGGCTTGCATTTCACCCCTCACGCTTGCAAATAGGCTTTCGCGCAGCAGCAATTCTTGACCTGCTTCTAATGATTTTGCGGCATTTTCGTACTGACCTTGCTGCCACTGTTCCCGGCCGAGTTCTAGACAGGCAAGGCTGACGGTTAAAACTATATCTGGCCTCACGAGCTGCGGGTCGCCGAAACGACCTTCTGCGATCGCGATGCTGCCATTGTTAAGATACGGGCGACCCAGCTTCTGTACGAGTTCGTATTCTCCCAGTTCTTGCAGTATGAGCAGGGCTCCTACGAATTGGTTGTCATCGATTTCAATACTTGGAGTGTGGGGGTCGGGAGCAGCCTCTAAAGCCTTGGACTCTGCCGGAACGGTTTCTCCTGCGTCTTGCAGGAAGGTGGCCGGGCCTGCTGAGGTTTTTGACCTCTGGTGCTTGGCTTCCTGTGCCGCTTCCGACTCTCGATCGTAAGTTTTGGCTAAAAAACTGGCATCGTAAGCTTTGCGCCCCTCTGAGTCTGACAGAACGGCGCAGGCTTCATCGAGCAGTTGTTTGCGGGCGACGATCGCAACTTCGGAATACTCCCGGCGCGGAAGCTGTAAAGTTCGATCGCGGTGAGCCTGCTGCAACTGTTCGGCAGTAGCTTGAATCGGTAGACCCAAAATCCGGTAGTAATCTAGTGGAATTAACATAAGTTAAAGAACTGTCCACTTCCCCAAAGCGCTAGCAACTGAATTAGCCTATCTTAAGTGACATACTCCCGCAAACCAAATCAAAAATTCTGGTGTTGGCTTCCAACCGCCCCCTTCACGGTATGTTGGACTTGCCGTAGAGATACTCTGATTTTTTTCCCTCTAGGGCGTTTTACAGTGAGGAAAATGCCAAGGCCCATTGCCCGTCAGCTAAATGAGTGGTTTGACTCTTGAGCATTTTCGGGTTTGAGAGTAATGGAATTATATCATTCGTGTGCATGGGGTTTAGATGGGAGTTTGTTCTCCGAGTCCCGGCAATCCGCCCCGAGGGCCAAACTCATTTTAACTTTTGAGGGGGTTTGGGGCAGCTCTAAGTCCCACCCTGTACCCGTTGGGTCAGCGTTGGGATACATGGACTCCCCCAAGCAAATTTTATCTGGTCAATCAGGCGTAAAATTTGCAAGCTAGAGGGAATAATTTTATCAGAAATATATATAATTCTAAAGGGATGTGAAAACAATGCAGCATCAAGCCGTCAAAGTTAGGCTATATCCGACAACCCAACAGCAGGGGATACTAGCTCAACACTTTGGCTGTTCCCGCTGGTGGTGGAATTACGCACTAAATATGTGTATTGAAACCTACAAAGCCACGGGTAAAGGCTTGACCCAAGTTGCGTTAAACAAACTCCTGCCAAACCTTAAAAAACAAGAAGAAACACAATGGTTGTCTGAGTGTTACTCTCAGGTTCTGCAAGCTACTACGCTTAACCTGGTAACTGCTTACAAGAACTTTTTTGAGTCTAGGCCAAAATACCCTAGATTCAAATCCAAGAAAAATAGGCAGTCAATCCAGTACCCGCAATCAGTCAAACTGGTTGACGGCTCCCTCAAGTTTCCCGGTCGTGTCGGCCTTGTCAAAGCCAAGTTACATCGACCGATTGAAGGAACCATCAAAACTGTAACAGTCAGTGTTACTCCTTCGGGGAAATACTATGCCTCTGTGCTGACAAAACTCGAAGGAGATAAACCAGTTGCTTGCACCGATGGAAAAGTTGCCGGAGTTGACTTGGGATTGAAAGATTTTGCTGTTGTTAATGATGGCATCAAGACATCCAAGTACCCTAATCCCAAGCATTTAGCAAAACATGAACGCAACCTGAAAAGAAAGCAGCAAAAATTAGCCAGAAAGGAGAAAGGAAGCAAGTCTAGAAATAAAGCCACGAAACTGGTGGCTAGGGTTCACGAACGAATTAGCAATGTCCGCCAAGACTACTTGCATAAGCTGTCAAGAAAGCTTGTTGACGATAACCAAGTCATCGTAGTCGAAAACCTTCACGTTAAGGGCATGGTTCGTAATCACAAACTAGCTCAAGCAATTTCTGATGTAGGTTGGGGAATGTTTGTCAATTTCTTGCATTACAAACTTGACCGCGAAGGTAAAGTGTTAGTAGAGATTGACCGATGGTTCCCTAGCTCGAAACTCTGCTCAAATTGTCACTATCAGGTGAATGAAATGCCATTAGGTGTTAGGGTATGGACTTGCCCTAGTTGTGGTACTCATCACGATAGAGATGGCAACGCTGCAACCAATATCAGAGCAGAAGGAATCAGAATGCTATCGGTCTTGGGAACCAGGACTGCTGCTGATGGAGGGGATGTGAGTCCGAGACTGGGACGCAAGTCCAAGTTGACGCAATCCCCGTAGAAGTCAGAAGCTCACGCTGTACCTTTATGTCAGCGCTGGGTAGTTCACATGTCTAGGAAGCCGATCGTCGGGTATTAATTATTTATGGTTCAGGAACGGACTTTACCAGTTTTTGACGCGCAAAGCGTAACCATTTCTCGGGATGAGGGCTTAATGCTCTACGAGGATATGGTCTTGGGGCGCTACTTTGAGGACAAGTGTGCTGAGATGTACTACCGGGGCAAAATGTTTGGTTTTGTCCACTTGTACAACGGTCAGGAAGCTGTGTCTACTGGCGTGATTCGATCGATGCGCCGGGATGACACTGATTACGTTAGCAGCACCTACCGCGATCACGTTCACGCTTTGAGCGCGGGCGTGCCGGCGCGGGAGGTAATGGCGGAGTTGTTCGGGAAGGAAACGGGTTGCTCGAAGGGCCGCGGCGGTTCGATGCACATGTTTTCGGCAGAACACCGACTGTTGGGAGGTTATGCTTTTGTGGCTGAGGGAATTCCTGTAGCTACGGGTGCGGCTTTTCAATCGAAGTACCGGCGCGAAGCTTTGGGGGATGAGAGTTCCGATGGCGTGACTGCTTGTTTTTTTGGCGATGGTGCTGCAAATAACGGGCAGTTTTTTGAGTGTTTGAATATGGCGGCTTTGTGGAAGTTGCCGATTATTTATGTTGTGGAAAACAACAAATGGGCGATCGGGATGGCCCACGAGCGAGCTACTTCTGACCCGCTAATTTACAAGAAGGCTCATGCTTTTGGCATGGCTGGTTTTGAGGTTGACGGGATGGATGTTTTGGCGGTGCGGGAAGTGGCGAAGGAAGCTGTGGCGCGGGCGCGGGCCGGCGAGGGACCGACTTTGATCGAGGCTTTGACTTATCGCTTTCGCGGGCATTCTTTGGCCGATCCTGATGAGTTGCGTTCTAAGGAAGAGAAGGAATATTGGTTCCCCCGCGATCCGATTAAGAAGTTGGCTGCTGAGTTGATCGATCGAACTTTGGCAACGGCTGAAGAATTGAAAGAGATCGATCGTAAGATTCAAGCAGTAATTGACGATGCAGTGGATTTTGCTGAGAAAAGCGCTGAACCAGATCCTAGCGAATTGTATCGGTTTATCTATGCAGAAGATGAGTAAGCTGTTGTGCATTTAACTTGTATGTTTAGGGCGGGCTCTTAGGCCCAACCCCTACTCCCCACAAGAGTGATAGAAGCCCGTAGGGATACGGCGAAAGCCTTTGTCCCTACTGCACTTCCTAAACCAGAAATACGCTGTAAGACTTACGTACAAACTCTACTTGTAGGGTGTGCATTGCGAACCTTACAACCATCAATTAGGGCTAGAATCAAAGGTAGACTTTCTAGACGAAAAGAGGCGATATGATAAATCTCGATCGCGCTCAAACTCAATCCCGCAAAAATATGGGTGCAGTTCGAGTCAAAGTCAAGCTAACGAATGCCATTGATGCAGAGGTAGTCCAAAGAGGATTGCTCAATCCAAATCTGTTGCGTGTGTACGAAGCAGAAGCACTCATAGATACTGGTACGGTACGCACAGCTATTCCTGTAGAAGTCCGCGAACACCTGGGTTTAAGAATTAGGAGTCAATCGATTTTAGATTTTAGATTTTAGATTTTAGATTTTAGAGGCGACCCCACAGATAAATGCTCTTTATTGAGGATTTTCGATTTTCGATTTTGGATTGATTCCACGGATAAATCACGTGGCGGCTACCACATGAAGAAATTGGTGGTCAGGAAATAGCAAAATATGCTGATAGCCGACAAGAAACAGTGGGTTTTACTGGGCCGATTATCATTGAAATGCAAGGGCGCGAAACGATTGATGCGGTAATGGTTTTAGGCGATATCGTATTCATCGGTCACACTGTGTTAGACACTTTCGATTTGCTAGTAGATTGCAAAAATCCGCGTCTAATTCCCAATCCCGAAAATCCCGAAAGGTTTGTATTGAGAGTTCACTACTATATAGCAATCCTAAATGATTATCAAGACTATGATACTATTATATGCAATACTCGATCGTGAATAAAAAGATGAAT